>JADHQW010000046.1 GCA_016777705.1 Alphaproteobacteria bacterium
CGGTAAAGGAGGAAGAAACACAGAGTTTATGTTATCCATGGCCATAAACTTAGATAAAATGAAAGGTATAAGTGCTCTGGCAATTGATACAGATGGTATCGACGGCATTGAGGATAATGCTGGTGCATATATATCTGAAAATACTTTAAATAAGGCTGTACTTTCTAATAAAAACCCAGAAAATTACCTAAGTAACAACGATTCATATACATTTTTTAAATCAATAGATGACTTGATATATACTTCACCAACATTAACAAACGTAAATGATTTTAGAGCAGTTTTAATTGAACCTTAAAAATAATTAGGGGCTAACAGGTATTGTCTCATTGAAACCTGGAAGTTTTAGAGCAACATCTTCGTACCATTTTTGAATATTAGGTCTATTGGTTTTCCAGTCCCGTACATTCCTAAATGTTAAATAGCCTAGTGCAGAAGCTAAACCAATATTAGCTGCATCAAATCCCAATGGATCAGACCAATTAACTATATCCAATTCTAAAAAATCTAGGGATTTATCGATTTTCCCTATTTGCAAATCCAACCACATTTTAGAGGGAACTTCGCCACCTGCATATCTATCTGAGTAAACCACTAATAAAGAAGCGTCAATTATTCCTTCAGCCAAAGCAGATCTTGTTAAAACTATATCTCTATCTTTTCCAGAAGTAGGAATAAGGCCACCACCTTCTCTATTAAAATGGTCAATAATTACTCTACTATCAAAGAGACAATCTCCATCGGGTTTTTCAACTATTGGTATTTTTCCTAGAGGATTTTGACTTCTAATGTCGTTATCATCAGTAAGAAGTTCTAATTGTTTATCAAACCCTGATCTAAAAGCAGCTAGCATTACTTTACGAACATATGGAGAAGCAGGACTGAAAGTTAATTTATACATTGCAACACCTTTAAAATTATAGTTTTAAAACTTAGATTGCTTTAATGCAAACTTTAAAATTTGATGCTATATTTATATTTTAATAGAAGGCTTTTATGAAGTATCTAATTGTGACACAAACATTTCCTCCAAGATCAGGTGGAATACAAACAGTAATGGAGACAATAAGTAAAAAGCTAGCAACTTTTGAAGAAACACATGTGTTTCCTGATCATTTTCTTAAAAAAGACTTTAATATTTCTAATTCCAATTTTCATATTCATAATAACTTCACTCCAAAGTTATTTAGATATTTAGTAAAAAGGAAATTAGTAGACCAAACCTATGAAGACAATGATATAGTTATTTGTGACAGTTGGAAATCTATTAATGCTGTCCCAGATAAAGTAAAAAAAATTATAGTTTTTGCACATGGACAAGAATATCTAGCAAAGAAAAAAACTAATCTCATTAAAAAATCTCTTAATAGAGCTGGACACATAATCTGTAGTTCTAGTTATACTCTGAATTTAATAGATAACCTCAACATTACGAACGCTAAAAAATCCGTAATCCCACCTACCTATTCACTAAAAGAAACTAATGAGAATCACGTTGGTAAAAAATTAACAAAAAAAATATCAATACTTTCTATTACAAGACTTGAAAAGAGAAAGGGTATAATACCTGTTTTAAAATCTCTAGGCCATCTTCATAAAGAAAAATTAATAAAACCTTTCATATGGGAAATATGTGGAGAAGGAAACCAAGAAACTGAAATTAAAAAGTATATTGACAATTTAGGTTTGAGTAAGCACGTCAGATTACTAGGAAAAGTTTCTGATGAAATTAAAAATAAACTTTTAAAAAAAACAGATCTTTTTGTAATGCCTTCTTATAAAGTTAAAAATTCTATAGAAGGTTTTGGTATTTCTTATCTTGAAGCTGCTTCTTATGGTGTGCCGTCAATTGCAGGGGTTGAAGGTGGGGTAAGAGATGCAGTTTTTGATATGAAAACTGGTTGGTGTATTGACCCATTAAATTCAAGCCTACTTTTGGATACTATTAAGGAAGCTATAAACAATAAAGATAAAAGAGAGAAGTTTGGGCTTGAAGCAAAAAAACAATTTTCTAAAAAATTTCTAGGAGAAAAAGTTTTCCGGAAATTTATGAATACCATTAATTCCTAAATCTAAATCAAATCTTTTATCTTCTAATTTAGTTTGTATGTTTCCATAATAATGAGGGAAAAGATCCCCATCCCTAGATGCTTCCCATTTAAGTTTATTTTGTATTTTATTTTCATCAAATTGTATAATTAACAGATCTTCTTGACCTGCAAAATGTTTTGAAACTGTTACTTGTATTTGATTAATTGTAGATAAATGAATAAAACCGTCATTTATATCAACCTCTGAACCTGAATAAAAACCAACCTCAGTTGCATCGCTCCATTCTTTTTTTGAACATACTTTATATACGTAGGTCATTTGGAATTCTCACTCATAAACTTTTCTATTAAGTCAATTAGAATTTGTGGTTCATCTTCTTGTGAATAGTGTCCAGCATTTGGTATTTTAGTAACACTGGAATTAGGAAAAAGAGCTTTAAAATCTCTAATTGCATAGTTTGGATCAATGGCTTTGTCTTGCATGCCATAAGCTAAAATTGCCGGCTTAGAGCATAATTCGCTCAAATTGCCCTGCTTAATACCTTCAACTATAAATGGTACAATTCTATTTAAAAGTGCATCAAGGGGAAAATTAATAGCACCTATACAACTAGCCCTATCAGGAAATTGTGAAGAGTAAGCATTAATCCAATTATCGTTTATAATATTATTATTTGTAAAATTTGGAATTTTCATCACTGATAAAACCGTTGATCCAAGCTCACCTAAAATTCCTTCAAGTGTATTTGCTTCATGATGTTTTTTTATCCATTTGAACCATGGAGTTAAACCTTTAGGTCTTTCTTCTTTGCTATATCCAAATAAAGTATTTATTAAAACGTAACCTTTTACTCTATCAATATTTCTTATTGAGTAAGCCCCAGTAATAGGTCCACCCCAATCTTGTCCAACAAAAGTTATATTTTTTAAATCTAAAAAATCAATTAACCTTGCAAGGTTTTCCACGTGGGTTTTAAGAGTATATTCTTTATCTTGAGGAGTTTCTGACTTCCCAAAACCCATCAAATCAGGAACTATTACTCTATATTTCTCTGATAACTGAGGAATAAAATTTCTGTAAATATACCCCCAAGTTGGTTCCCCATGGAGCATTAAGATAGGATTTCCATCTTTTGGACCTTCATCAATATAGTGCTGTTTAAAACCATTTCCATTGAAGAAGTTAGGTTTAAATGGCCAGGTTCCTCTAAATGTTTCATCATGATTAATCATATTTCAAAAACCTTAAGAATATTTATGTTTCTGTACTTGCTGCCTCTTTTTCATATGTATAAGCACACACTCCAACAAAATTATTTTCTTTAAAAACCAAACTCTCTTTCAAGTCAGCAATAATAGAAATATAATTTTCTTCAAATTTATTTAATGAGTCTGGATTTTCAAATTTAATTGAAACATTCAAATCTCCAGTTTGTCCAATAAAAATATTTAGACCTACAATGTTGAAAGAGGAAATTTGTGATCCAAATTTTTCTGAGCAAAAAGAGGCGGCTAACTTTGCTTCACTTACTGACGTAAATTTAAAATTTAATATTTTCCCAAACATTTTAACCTTTTATTTTTCCGAGCAAATTCATTAATTCATCTTCATTAGATGACAAATTCTTTACTCTCTTTAAAGTTCCAATATTAAGGTTAAGTTCTTTTTTTAATAACTTTCCATCACTTGATATTTCAATGCTATTTTTACTTTCAAAGCCTAGACCCAGTTTCACAATGAACTTTTGTTCTTGTAAAGAAATAAAATCTTTAATAATGAATTTTAAAATTGAAATAGCTTCTAAAACTTTTAAATTTGGATATTTTAGTAATAATTTATTTAATATATGTATAGTTGATTCTGCCGTCCCTTTTCTTTGAGAAACTTGAACCTCTAATTGATAGGCTAGTTTTGTAGCTAGTCCCATTAACAGACTTATTTTGTGCTTTGTTAATTTTCTTACCTTGTTATCACTTACACACAAAGTTCCTAAAGTATATCCGTCAGAAGTAACAATTGGAAATGCTGCATAAAATTTTACACCAAAATCTGTTACTGCAGGATGGTATTTAAATCGAGCATCTTTAACCATATTATTAATAATTAGGGGTTGCTTTTTCTCTAAAGCAAATTGACATAAAGTTTGATTTCTTGGCATTTCTTTTGGAACATCCTCAGGAAAGCCATCTCTAGCTAAAATAACTTGTTTGTCAGAGTCAATTACACCTGTCCAACTCACAGGACATCCAGTAATTTCTTTAGCTAAAAAACAATATATTTCATACAAATTACTGTCGATGTCTTCTGTTACACCTGATCTTTGAACCGCTTTTACTCGTTGAGAGTCATTTGAAGGTATATGTGCAGGTTTGAAGTTCATATGGTAGAAATACTAAAATATAAGTTTGAATTTAATTAATTATACATTAATATTAGATATTATAAATATCAAGCAGTTGTTTTAAGTTAATATATTAATTTTAGCTATAGAATTAATCATTTTTTCTGGATAATAATATGTCAACACAAACAATGACGTCTTTTAAAACTTTTTTATTTCTTCTATTTTTCTTTATTTCCTTTCCTGCTTTTTCTCATCATCCAATGGGTGGGGAGCTTCCCCAAAATTTTCTAAATGGTATACTTTCAGGTATAGGTCATCCAATTATAGGTTTTGATCATCTTGCTTTTATCCTTACCTTTGGAATAATAACTTCTTATTTTAAAAATAAAGTGCTTTTACCATTATGTTTTGTAACATTCTCGCTCATAGGAACTATTGTATCAGTAAATTTTCTAGTGGTTCCTTTTTCAGAATTAATAATTTCACTTTCCATAATAGTTGCTGGTTTGACATCCTTGTATCAGAAGAAAATTAATATTTACTTCCCAATTATATTAGCTTTAGGAGGTGGTTTTTTTCATGGATATGCGTTTGGGCAATCTGTAGTAGGAATTGAAGCGTCTCCGTTAATTGCATATCTAATAGGAATAGCACTAATTGGGTTTGTTTTAATTTTTGGATTCAGTTTTTTAATAATAAAGTATTATCATCTGACTTTAAAGCCAAGGTTTGTTGGAGCAATCTTCACTGGTGTTGGACTGACGTACTTTGTTGAGAACGTTGAGGCATTAATTTAAAATTATAACTCAAAGAAAATTAAGTATCCATAACTCACAATCAATGCTGGAATAGCAGAATATATTGTTGCCACTAGAGCAACTTTAGGGCTTATTGCAAGCGCTGGAAATAATGCATCACCATCATTTGATATAGCGTTTCCAATCTGTGCTGATAATGGTAAAAATCCCGCTATAAACATAGTAGTAACTAATAGTTGAGGGCCACATCCAGGCAGAAAGCCTATTAATACTGCAATCAATGGAACAAAATATAATATATCGCTAAAGAGTAGATTCAGATCTAAATCAACTAAATAAACTGTCAATTCAAAACATAAAAAAGCTATAATAACCCAACCTGTAACAAAGTTGGTATCTGATACTGTTCTTCTAGTTATTGTTTCATTTGGTGAAGACATTTTGGGTTTAAACCCACCTATAAAAGACCATAACCACATAAAAAAGCATAAGCTCCCAGCAAAAAATCCAAAAAGCGTTGCTAAACCATCTACATAAAATCTAGAAAAATAAGTATCTAAATCAAATTGAAAAGCAGTAAAGATACCAAGAATTATTCCTGGTAAAAACAAGGCTATCCAAAAAACATCTAATTTTGAAGAATGATAAAATTCCTTTTTTTCAGGTAACTTTATTGATAATGATTTTTTATCTCTCATAAAATCTGGCCCGTGTATTTTATTTACCAAAATACCTGATACCAAACCTACAATAAAACCAACAACTAACATTGCAAAGCCAACAAGTGGTTTTTTTGCTATTAATAAAAATGCTGCATCACCCATGGTAGCAGTTAAAGTAGCCATAACAGATCCAAAGCTTAACTTTCCTCGTACGTATTGGGTTATAACCATTATAGCACCACCACATCCAGGCAGAGCTCCTAAAAATGATGCAAGAACAATTTCAAAATAAGGTCTATTTCTAATTGATGAAGATAAATCAAATTTAAAGTATTTTTCTAGCGAATAAAAAATAATTAGCGTTGCAGCCACAAACGTAGTTACTTGAATATATGCGTCGGATATTGCCTTTTGTATAATGTTCCAAACTTCTATATCTATAAACAAAGCTAAGGATAAAGTAATAAATACCAGACTCATTATAAAAGATAATTGATACCTTATTATGAGAGGATTTGCTGATTGTTGACTATAAAAATTCATAAAAAAGCACTGTAGTTGAAGTTACTATATTTATTGCACAAGGCAATAATAACGTCAACAACCTAATAAAGTTAGCCTCAACTAACTTTTTATTTTTTACCCTTTCTTTCAGCTGCCCTTGAAACTAATAACGGAAACACAATCAAAGCTAAAAAAATAATTATTAATAAGACAACTGTCATAATCTATTTTCTTTATTATAAATCTAAATCATACATTAAGTTACTTGGCTTTAGGTTTATTAATTACTTGATATGAACATTAATTCAAATAGAATTAAAACAGAATTATAGTTAAATATTAAGACCTAAGTGAGAATTAAAATGCAAATCGACAAAGATACACAAATACTAATTGATGAACGTTTAAAAAATAATGCCCCTGCACTAGAAAGCTTCACTCCTCAAGAGCTTAGAGCTCTAAGAGCTAAAATGGCAGAGACACCATTAGAATTAAGAGTTGATATATCAGATGTACAAGATTTATCCGTAAAAGGAACGCTTGGAGATATTCCTATTAGGAAATATTTTAATTCTTCAACAAGTGATCCAAAACATAAAACATCACCTTTGATAATTTATTTTCACGGTGGTGGTTTTGTAATGGGCGATTTAGAAAGTCATGATCTAGTTTGCAGACATCTTTGCAAAGAAGCAAAAGCGACAGTTATAGCCGTTGATTATAAACTGGCCCCAGAACATAAATTTCCTACACCAGTAATAGAAACAAAAGATGCCATTACTAAAATATTTGAAAGAGCAGAGGAATTTAATTTTGATCCTAACAAAGTTATTTTATGTGGAGATAGCGCTGGTGGAACTCTAGCTACTGTAGGAACAATTATGTCTAGAGATAATGTTATTCCAAAAGTACATGGACAAATTCTAGTATACCCCTGGGTGGATATGACTATGTGTAGAAGATCGATGGACATTGAACTTGAAGGGATGATTTTAAACAAGAAAACTATAAAATATTTTGCCGACCACTATTTAAACAATACACAAGAACAAGTTGATTGGAGAGCTTCACCTATATTAACCGCAGATTTGTCTAACTTGCCCCCTACCTATATTTATGGTGCAGGATTAGATCCTCTAGTAGATGAGGGAGATGCGTATAAGAGAAGGCTTTTATCTTTTGGAAATGAAGTTCATTACAGATTGTTTCCAGGACAGATGCATGCTTTTTTAAGTAATTCTGTACAGTTACCAACTTCTTTAATTTGTATTAAAGAAATGGGAAAAGCGGCACAAACAATATTTTCTAAACTTTAAACAAATTACTAACTAGAGTACTTGGTTTCATCTCAACAGAAAACCCACTTTCTTTTGGTAACATATAAGCTGCATTTTTAATTTGGCATGGGTTAAGAAAATGTTCGTGTAAATGATCAACATACTCAATAACCTGTTCATCTCTTCTGCCCGATATACATAAGTAATCAATCATTGCTAGATGCTGAGAATATTCACAAAGCCCTACTCCACCAGCATGAGGCCAAACTGGCAAACCTTGTTTAGACGCCATTAATTGAACTGCTAAAACTTCGTTTAAACCGCCCATTCTACAAGCATCAACTTGAACAATGTCAATTGCATTTTCTGAAATTAGTTGTTTAAAAATAACTCTATTTTGAACTGCTTCGCCAGTCGCAACTTTAATAGGATAAATCGCATCTTTAATTTTTTTATGTCCAATAATATCATCAGGACTTGTAGGTTCTTCTATGAAATAAGGGTCAAATTCTGCTAAACTTTTCATCCATTTTATAGCCTGACCAACTTCCCAAACTTGATTTGCATCAATCATAATTTTTATATCTGGGCCTAATGTGGTCCTTGCAATTTCTAGTCGTCTCATGTCGTCTTTAAGGTCTTTTCCTACTTTCAACTTTACATA
The DNA here is from genome assembly GCA_016777705.1 of Alphaproteobacteria bacterium. Lineage (GTDB taxonomy): Bacteria > Pseudomonadota > Alphaproteobacteria > Puniceispirillales > Marisalimonadaceae > Marisalimonas. Next base: position 8,262 of record JADHQW010000046.1, read on the forward strand.
CTCAAAACCATTGTCTTTGGCTTCTAAACATAACCTTTGTAATTTTTTATCACTATAACCCAACCAACCGGCAGAAGTTACATAACAAGGATAGCCTTCGTTTTCAAGTATACTAACTCTGTCTAATTTTGTTTTCTGATGTGATTTTAAAATTTCAACAGCTTCGTCTTGATTAAGAAAATCCGTAATGTGTCTAAAATCAATAGCGTTTGATATTTGATCAGCATTCATATCTGATACTAACTGCCATAGAGGCTTATTGTCTAATTTCGATAAAATATCCCAAACTGCGTTAATAATAGCTCCACTAGCCATATGAATAATACCTTTTTCAGGGCCTACCCACCTTAATTGACTGTCTGAAGTCATTCGTCTAGAAAATGCAGACTGATTATCTCTAATCCAATTTAGATCAAGGCCTATGACTAAATGTTGAAGAGCTTTAATTGCGTTACAACATAAATCATTTCCTCTACCTAATGTAAATGCAAATGAATGGCCTTTTAATGAGCTTTGGTCAGTTTCAATTATTACATACGCTGCAGAATAGTCAGGGTCTGGGTTCATGGCATCGGAACCATCTAAATAATCAGATGTAGGAAACCTTAGGTCATATGTAGTTAATTTAACTATTTTTGCCATTAATGCCCCACCTTCAAATCTTATTTCTGGGTATAAATATTATCATGATTTAAATCATGAACATCTCGCCTTCCACACAATGCCATTGTCATGTCAGCTTCTGTTTTTATTATATCAAGAGCTTTAGTAACTCCCTCTTTACCAAGAGCACCAAGCCCATATAGAAATGCTCTTCCAATATAAGTTCCTTTAGCACCTAAACACATCGCCTTAACAACATCTTGACCAGATCTAATGCCTCCATCTATGTGAACCTCAATAAGTTTTCCAACTTTATCAACAATTTCTGGAAGTATATTAATTGTAGAAGAAGCTCCATCGAGCTGCCTTCCTCCGTGATTAGAAACTATAATTGCATCAGCACCAGTTTTTGCTGCTAATAGCGCATCTTCGGCATCTAAAATTCCTTTTATTATTAATTTACCACCCCATCTTTTTTTAATCCAATCAACTTCTTTCCAATCTAGTTTTTGATCAAATTGTGTTCCTATCCAAGAACCTAAGGATCTAACATCTTTTATACCATCAACATGACCAACTATATTTCCAAAAAAGTGATTTTTAGTAGTAAGCATTCTCATACACCATACTGGACGCGTTAAAACTTGATAGATATGCTTTGGCACAAGTTTTGGAGGAGTAGACAACCCATTTCTTATGTCTTTATGTCTTTGACCTAATAGTTGTAAATCTAATGTTAACACTAAAGCACTACACTTTGCAGCTTTAGCTCTATCAATTAAACGTTCCATAAATTTTTTATCTTTCATGACGTATAATTGAAACCAAAATGGATTTTTTGTTTTTTCTGCAACAGCTTCAATCGAGCAAACACTCATAGTTGACAAAGTATAGGGAATTCCAAATTCTTCTGCAGCTTGTGCAGCTAAGATTTCACCATCAGCTCTTTGCATTCCAGTAAGTCCTGTTGGAGCAATTGCCATGGGCATTGCGACTTTTTGACCAATCATTTTTGTTTCAAGAGTTCTGTTTGACATGTCAATAGCTACTCTTTGCCTTAACTTAATTTTTTGGAAATCTGAAACATTTTCATTATAAGTTGTTTCGGTCCAGGAACCTGAATTCACATAGTCAAAGAACATTTTAGGGACTTTTTTCTGAGCTAATTTTTCTAAATCTTTTATTTCTAAAATATTCATTAAACTTCCTTATATTTTCTGTTATGTCATTATTAGATAAAAATATTATAAACTCAATAATACTTTAAAAGTATATAAATATAATTGTGTTGGAGGTTATTTTGAATATTTTCGAGTTAAGGACTTATACTCTTCATGTAGGCAAACTTAACAAGGCTATTGAAGTATATGAAAATCTAGGTTGGCCTGCTTTAAAGAAATATAAAAAAAATATTGTGAGATATTATATTGGTGACGTCGGAGCCCTTAATCAAATTATTCATGTATGGCAATTTGAAGATGATAATATTAGAAGAGCTTTGTGGAAGACAATTTATGCTGATCAAGATTTTTTGAAATTTGCAACTGAGTTTAGACCTCTAGTATTAACTCAAGAAAATAAATTAATGACCGCAGCCCCGTGGACACCAATTTTAAATTAAAAAGGCAATAAAATAATGGCAAAAAACAGATATAATATAGCAGTAATTCCTGGTGATGGAATAGGAAAAGAAGTTGTGCCAGAAGCATTAAAAGTATTAGAAAAGATTTCAGGTAAACACGACATCAATCTTCATTTTGATCATTTTGACTTTAGTTCATATGATTATTTTTCAAAGCATGGACAAATGATGCCAGATGATTGGAAACAACAAATTGGTTCACACGATGCATTATTCTTTGGCGCTGTTGGATGGCCAGAAAAAATTCCCGACCATGTTTCTTTATGGGGCTCTTTATTAAAATTTAGAAGGGAATTTGATCAGTACATTAACATTCGACCAGTTAAGTTGATGCCTGGTGTCCCCTCTCCTCTAGCTAACAGAAACCCAGGTGACATAAATTTTTATATTATAAGAGAAAATACAGAAGGCGAATATTCCTCTATAGGAGGAAGAATGTTTCCAGATACCGAAAGAGAAATTGTACTCCAAGAAACTGTCATGTCCAGAATTGGCGTTGATAGAGTTCTAAAATTTGCCTTTGACCTTGCTCAAAAAACAGAAAAAAAACATTTAACATCTGCAACAAAATCAAATGGTATTTCTATAACTATGCCCTATTGGGACGAAAGAGTTGAGGAAATGGCAAAAAAATATTCTGACGTAAAATGGGACAAATATCATATTGATATTTTATGTGCTCACTTTGTACTAAATCCAGATAAATTTAATGTCGTCGTTGCTTCTAACTTATTTGGAGATATTTTATCTGACTTAGGGCCTGCTTGTACAGGAACCATTGGGATCGCTCCCTCAGGAAATATAAACCCTGAGAAAAAATTTCCTTCACTATTTGAGCCTGTTCACGGCTCTGCTCCTGACATTGCAGGGAAAGGAATTGCTAATCCAATAGGGCAGATTTGGGCAGGAGCAATGATGCTTGATCATCTTGGTTATAAAGATGCATCCGATGATATAGTAAGAGCGATTGAAGAAGTATTAGGGCACAAAGAATATAGAACAGGTGATCTTGGAGGTAATGCTAACACAATAAATTGTGGAGCAGCTATATTAGACGCATTATAGCATCTAGGATTTTAGTCGACTTCTCAGTTTTTGCATTCCACCAATCCAACGAGCATAATTATTAGCCTTATTTTGGAAATAACCAACAACTTCAGAATGAGGAGAAATTAGAAAAATATCATTTTTAATTGCTTTTAAAACTTCAATTGCAACCGTTTCTGGTTTCATCATACCATCTAAGGCTGAAACTTCATTTTCTCTTCCTTTTATCATTGCGGTTTTTACAGCCTGTGGACATAAAATTGAAACACCAATCCCCTCTTTTCCATAAGTAATAGCAAGCCATTCAGCAAAACCAATAGCAGCATGTTTAGTGGTAGAGTATGTTGCTGAGTCTATATGACTTAATAATCCTGCAGCTGAAGCCGTATTTACAAAATATCCACTTCCTCTCTTCAACATATCTGGTATTAATTTCTTTGATGCAAAGACATGTGACATTACGTGTAAATTCCAGTTTTTATCCCAATCTTCATTACTAGATTGTTCACTACCAAGTGACAAAATTCCAGCATTAGAACAGAATATATCTATCAAGCCAAATTCTTGATTAACTTCATTTATTAAATTATTTAGATCTGTTTGATTAGAAACATTACATTGTTTATTAATTACTTTATCATTTTTAAAATCAAAATTTTCAAAACTTATATCAGCTAATACTATTTTTTTTGGATCTTCCATTAAAAAAGCTTTTGCAAT
>JADHQW010000047.1 GCA_016777705.1 Alphaproteobacteria bacterium
ATTTTTAACTTACAAACAAAATATGGCGAGTTTTTGTCTAAAGTGTCTGATTTTTTTATAATACATTAATCATTAATAAATTTTTCCATAAATTTAATGTCTTTAATATATTAATATGATATTTTGTCATCATGTTAACACGTCAAGAAACCAATTATTTAGGCAAAGAACCTGACCATGCTCAACTTACCACAATAATTGGTATGATGGGAGCAGGAAAATCAAAGCTTGGGTATATTGTTTCTAAAAGTCTTAATGTAAACTTTTATGATATAGATGACCTAATTGAAAAAGATCTTAACACTTCTATAAAAGAACTTTTTAAATCCCACGGTGAAGCTTATTTTAGGAGAGTTGAAGAGGCAAAAATTAAAATTGTCATTAATAATGCGATCAGTAGGAATGAAAAAGCAATTGTTAGCATAGGCGGGGGAGCTTTTGATAATCAAAATTCACGGGAATTATTGTTAAAAAACACCAAAGTCATTTGGCTAAATGTTCCAACAGATATTCTTATTAAACGTATTGGAGACGGTTCAAAAAGGCCAATGATAAAAGGAAATGTTGAAAAATCAATTACTGAAATTTTGAGTAAAAGAGTAAAATATTATTCACTTTCACATCATCAATTAAACGCTTATAATCTAACACAAAAACAAATAACAAAAAAAATGATACAATTTATATCTCCACAAAACAAAAAAGATTATAGATGAAAATGGAAATAATAAATGTCTCTTTAAAAAAAGAAATAGAAAGTCTTTCTTACCCTGTTTTTGTAGGAAATAATATCTTAACTAAGGCTAATAACCTTCTCAAGAAATATATTGAAAACAAAAAAATTATCATTATTTATGACAATTTTTTCTCATCTAAAAATGTATTAGATAAAACGTTTATGGATTTTTTTAAACTAATACAAGAAAACTCTCTATCAGTTAATTTAATACCTGTTTCTGGGGGAGATCAAACTAAAAACATGCTACAACTAACAAATATTGTTGAGCAAGCTTTATCGTATGAAATTGATAGGGAATGTGTGATAATTGCTTTTGGGGGCGGAGTTATTGGAGACATTGCTGGGTTTGTGGCTTCGGTATTATTAAGAGGTATTCAGTTTATAAATATTCCAACTACTCTTTTGTCACAAGTAGATAGCTCTGTTGGTGGTAAAACTGGAGTAAACTCTAAGCTTGGCAAAAATTTAATTGGATCTTTTCACCAACCTTTAGCAGTAATTGCAGATATCAATATATTAAAATCACTCCCAGAAAGAGAATTTAGGGCTGGATTTGCTGAGGTTATAAAATATGGTCTTATAAAAAATAAAAAATTTTTTAACTGGCTTGAATTAGAACTTGAAAATATTTTCAACTATGAAAGTTTTCAACTTGAAAAAGTAATTGCTGAATGCTGCCAAATCAAAGCAGAAATAATACAAAAAGATGAAAAAGAAAATGGTAATAGAGCGTTATTAAACCTGGGCCATACATTTGGGCATGCAATAGAATCATTTGGAAATTTTGATGGAAAAATTATACATGGAGAAGCTGTTGCAATTGGAATATGTATGGCTTTTAAATTTTCAAATATGTCTGGATTTTGCTCAAAGGCTGATGTTGAAAGAGTTTTAAATATATTTAAGAAATCAAAACTTCCTACCTCTTTAAAAGAAATAAAAAACTTCTCGATTAATACGCCGGAAATGATTGAAAAATTTAAATATGACAAAAAAACACGTAATAATAAATTCACCTTTATATTAAATAATAAAATTGGAGAATCCTTCATAAAAAATGATGTTAATATTAATCATTTAGTTGATTTTATAGACAAAGAGATATAATGCCTGAATTAGTTTTTTTTATCATAAATATCTTATCTTTAATTGTATTATCAGCTTTCTTCTCAAGCTCTGAAACAGCATTAACTGCGGTATCAGAACCTAGAATTCATCAGCTTGCTCTTCAAGGGAATAAAAGAGCAATTATTATTCAAAAAATATTAGCAAAAAAAGAGAAAATGATTAGCTCAATATTAATCGCCAATAATTTAGTAAATATTATTGCTTCTGTATACGCAACAAGTTTTGCTATAAATTTTTTTGATGAATATGGTTTAATTGTTGTGACTATTTTACTGACAATTATACTAGTTATTTTTGCAGAAGTAATCCCCAAAACATACGCTTATAACCATGCAGACCAAACAGCTTTATTAGTGGCTCCAATTATCAATTTTATAATTGTTATATTAACACCAGCAACATTTATTACAGAACGTTTTGCAAAAATTGTGTCTGGACCAATTATTGAAGATGATGAAGCAAAAACAGAAGAACTCAAAGGCATGATTAAATTACATGCAGGAACTGAAAGCCGTGATAAAGAACGTGGGAAAATGATGTCAAGTATGCTTGATATGGACGATGTAACAATTGAAGCTGTAATGACACATCGTGGCGCTGTAACAATGATTGATAGTAAGTCTGAACCTGAATTTATATTCAAAGTTGTTGGGGAAAGCCCTTTTACAAGAATTCCAATTTACTCAGGAAATCCAGATAATATTATAGGTATACTTCATGCGAAAGAATTATTTAGAAATTTAAGAAGAAAAAACTTTAAAAATATTAATTCAATTAATATTTCTGAATTGGTTATTCAACCATATTTTGCTCCAGAAACTACATTATTGTTTGATCAATTAGAAATTTTTAAAACTAGAAGAGAACATTTTGCTGTTGTAGTCGATGAATATGGCGATTTTAGAGGGATTGTTACTTTAGAAGATATTTTGGAAGAAATAGTTGGAGAAATTGACGATGAAACTGATATTTCAGTTAAGGGAGTAAAAAATCAGCCTGATGGTTCTTTTATTGTTGATGGATCTGTTACTATTCGAGACTTAAATAGATCACTTAGCTGGAATCTACCTGACCAAAATGCTAATACTATTGCTGGTTTAGTGTTATATGAGTCAAAAACTATTCCAGAGCCAGGGCAAGAGTTTAGGTTCTTTGACGTTAGGTTTAGAATTCTTCAAAAAAAGGGTAATTTTATTTCTCAGTTAAGATTATGGAACGAATCTGAAAGTAACTCGGACAAAAAACTTAATTAATATTTTTGTACTCATCAATTGTGAAAGCTTTAATAGAAACAGAATGAAGATCGGACTGAAAATCTTCTTGTAGACATTCATTTATCATTCTATGTCTTAGAATTTTACTTTTATTATCAAATTTTTGTGAAACTATTATCACCTCAAAATGGCTTTCAACATTTTCTTTAAAACTTTGATGACCTCGATGTTGTTCTGAAACATCCTTAACAGAAAAAAAATAAGGTTGAAAAAGTTCACTTATCGTTGTTTCTATCTTTTTTTTTCTAATCATTAAATTTTTCCACTACATATTAATATTTAAAAAAAACAAATTACAATGTTGCACGTATCAATTCATAATCATATAATTAATAAAACAAAAAGCGAAGTAATATGCTGAAAACAAAATACCAACAAAATCATAATAGAATTTGTAACAGTCCTGATTGTGAAGAATTAGGATTATATCCTGCACCTAAATCAAGAAATAATCTTAAAGAATATTATTATTTTTGTATCGACCATGTAAGAGCTTTTAATAAGTCATGGAATTATTTTGCTGGTTTAAACGAAGAAGAGCTAGAAGTTGAGATACGAAAATCTGTTACATGGGATAGACCTAGCTGGAAATTTGGTACTAAAACAATAAATCACGATTTTGAAAAAGCCTTTAAATTCTTTGATGAACAAAAAAAAATAAAGAAAAATAAAGTAATTGATAAAAAATTAGAAAACTGTTTTAAAGTTCTAGAACTTAATTCAGACAGTACTCTGAAAGAAATTAAATCAAGATATAAAATACTTGCCAAGAAATGGCATCCAGATGCACAAAATTCAGTTGCATCTACAAATAATAAGGATAAATTTATTGATATATCTAATGCATATAAAACAATTTTAAAAACTTTTACAAAACTTGAAACAAAAAAATAAAACCTATATCTGGAGAAATTATAATGAACAAAGTTAGTTTAACTAACAATATGGACTTTAACGAAGACACTTTTCCTAATTCACTGTCCTTAGTTATAGATTCAGAAAAAACTTTTGGTTTTAAAACAAGTATGAAAATTTTAGGATTTAGAGAAAAGACTAAATTTGTGCCTGAAATTGATGACTCTTACTTATTTGACGAAGTTACAACTAAAGCAATTTTAGCAGGCTTTTGTTACAATAGAAGAGTCATGATACAAGGTTATCATGGAACTGGGAAATCTACACACATAGAACAAGTTGCAGCAAGATTGAATTGGCCGTGTGTTCGAGTTAACCTAGATAGTCACATTAGCCGCTTAGACTTAGTTGGGAAGGATGCCATAGTTCTAAAAGAAGGTAAGCAAGTTACAGAGTTTAGAGAAGGCGTTTTACCTTGGGCACTTCAAAACCCAGTTGCCATTGTTTTTGATGAATATGACGCAGGAAGAGCAGATGTTATGTTTGTTATTCAAAGAGTACTTGAAGTAGCTGGAAAATTAACGCTATTGGATAATAATAGGGTAATTAATCCTCATCAAAATTTTAGATTATTTGCTACTGCTAACACAGTTGGATTAGGTGATACCACAGGTTTATATCATGGAACGCAACAAATCAATCAAGGTCAAATGGATAGATGGTCTATTGTTTCAACTTTAAATTATCTACATGCAGATGCAGAAGAGAAAATTGTTATATCTAAAGTACCAAATTTTAGCTCTAAAGAAGGTAAGGAAACTATTAAATCTATGGTAGCAATTGCTGAGCTGACAAGGAATGGCTTTGTTTCAGGTGACCTGTCAACTGTAATGTCACCTAGAACAGTGATTACATGGGCAGAAAACACAAATATAATTGAGGATATAGATTTAGCATTCAAGTTAACTTTCTTCAATAAGTGTGATGAAATGGAAAGGCCGATAGTATCTGAATATTATCAAAGATGTTTTGGTAGAGATCTAATTGAAACAAAAAAGTCTAATGATGATTAAATCCTAAAATGACTAATAAGTCTGAAAATTCTCAATTTCAAATAGCAACTGCTTCCACATTAAAAGCGATTTCAGGTAACTTAGATAATGAGCGTGAAATCAAGTTTTCTGGTACTTCAAGCCACTTATCTTCAAAAGAAATAAGGTTACCTCAAATATTAAAAGAATTAGATAAAGAGCAATTAAATAGTTTAAGAGGTGAAGCTGACAAAATTGCTTTAAAAATAAAATACCATGATCCAATTTTACATACTAAGTTAACTCCTAAATCTGAGCTTTCTTCTCAAATATTTCAATTAGCAGAAGAAGCTCGTATAGAAGCTGAAGGCACTAAAAAACTTTTAGGTGTAAAAAATAATTTACAAGAACTAGTTGTAAGAAAATTTAAAGAAGCTGTTTTACCTATTCCTGGCAACGATGACAAAGAGGCTTTAGTTAATGCACTTCATTTAGTTATAAGAGAAAAAATAACAGGTTCAGATTCACCGTCAAACACGTCAATATCCCTAGAGAAATGGCGTCCTTGGATAAATAGTAGGATAGGAAATCTTCTAAATCAACTATCCGAAAATACTCAAGACCAAGAAATTTTTGCAAAAAAAACAAAAGAGTTATTAACTGCGCTTCAAGCAGATATTGGTGAAACCGACAATAATAATAGTAATAATGAAGATGATAATGAAGACAACAACTCTGACCAAAATGAAAATGAGGATGATAATAATTCTTCTCAAGGTGAATCAGAAGATGATCAGGAAGCTGGCTTAGACGGAGGTGCAGATACACAAGAAGATCAGGGAGAATTAGATGGAGAAGCACAAGATGGAGATTTAGAAGATCAGGAGGGTGAAGGTGAGGGTGAAATTGCTTCCAATCCTCTTGCGGGACATAATCAAGGTAAAAGTCAGGATAGTTCTAATTATCAAGTATTTTCTTCAAAATTTGATGAGATTGTGAACGCCACAGACTTATGCGAAGAAGAAGAGTTAAGTAGATTGAGAGCAACCTTAGACAAACAACTGGAAACTTTACAAGGAGCTATAGCTAGACTCGCAAATAAACTTCAAAGAAAATTACAAGCCAAGCAAAATAGAACATGGAACTTTGACCTTGAAGAAGGGATGTTAGACGCATCAAAACTCTCTAGAATAATTACTCAACCATTATTTCCACTATCTTATAAACAGGAAAAAGATATGAAATTCAGGGATACCATTGTAACTTTATTAATTGATAACTCTGGATCTATGAGAGGTCGTCCAATAACCATAGCAGCCATTTGTGCAGACATAATGGCACGAACTTTAGAAAGATGTGGAGTTAAAGTTGAAATTCTAGGTTTCACAACCAAAGCATGGAAAGGTGGACAATCAAGAGAACAATGGATTAATGATGGCAAACCCTCTTACCCAGGTAGACTAAACGATTTAAGACACATTATCTATAAACCTGCTGACACACCTTGGAGAAGAGCAAAAAATTCTTTAGGCCTAATGCTACGAGAAGGTATTTTAAAAGAGAATATTGACGGTGAAGCCTTAATTTGGGCTCATGAAAGATTATTAGGAAGATTAGAAGATCGAAAAATTTTGATGGTTATAAGTGATGGAGCGCCAGTAGATGACACAACCTTATCATCAAATAGTGGAAATTATCTTGAGTTACATTTAAAACAAGTTATTTCATTCATAGAAAACAGGTCACCTATTGAACTTGTTGCTATTGGGATAGGCCATGATGTCACTAGATATTATAATAAAGCTGTGACTTTGACAGACGCAGAACAACTTGGTGGAGCTCTCACTGAGCAATTAGCTGATTTATTTAATGAAGATTAAAGCTAATTAACGTTTTGATCTTTTTTTACATGCTTTAAGATTGTGTTTTTTATAGCTATTGCCTCTGGTGCTAATACCCTATTACTTGTCTTCTTCAAGTAATCGTCTAGACCCCCATTCTTCTCAACTGTCTTAAGAGAACGAACACATATCTTCATATTAATGAATTTATCTAGAGATTTACTGAATAATTTTACATTTTGTAGATTGGGCAAGAATTTTCTTCTAGTTCTATTTTTAGCATGACTTACATTATTGCCACTCATAACATTCTTACCAGAAATTTCACACACTCTAGACATTCTTGACCCCTAAATTAATAAGATATCTATATAAATTATGACTTTAAAAAGGTCAAGCAAAATGAAAAGTGATCAACTTTTATATTGCTTAAAACCCTCAAATGCAATTTTCATTGCTGTTTCTGGATTTTTTATAATTCCTCTAATATCATCAATATTAAGAATGTTATCCCTTTTCATTAACATCAATAAGCCTTTTATTATTTTATTTGCAACCAAAGGACCTTCATATGTCATTGATGTATATAATTGGATTAAATGTGCCCCACACAATATTTTTGCGTACGCAGATTGACAATCAGAAATTCCTCCTGCAGCTATTAAATAAAGTTTCAAATTATTTTCTTTTATAATTTGATTAGCTAAAGATAGTAAATTAGTTGATTTTAAAAATAATGGTGCTCCAGACAATCCTCCCAACTCCTTAGAGTTAGAAGACTTAAGGTCTTTCTCTCTATCGATTGTCGTATTTGATATTATAAGACCAGTTATAATTTCTTGATTTGAAACCTTAATAATTTCTTCTAAATCATCTGGAGTAATATCAGGAGCAATTTTAAGAAAAACGGGAACTAAATTGGTATTCTTAGATCTTAAAATTCCATTTTTCACAGACATAACAACTTTTTTTAAGTTTTTAACTTCATGGAAATCTCTTAGATTTGGAGTGTTCGGTGATGAAATGTTAATCGTAATGTAGTCTGCAAAACTTGACAGGTTTTGTGAAAGAACTTCATAATCTTTAAATCTATTTATACTGTCTTTGTTAGGTCCAATATTAACGCCAACAAGAAACTCACTTCCCACAGGAAATTTTCTTCTATAATTCTCTAATTTTTTTTTGGCTTTTTCCATACCCAAATTATTGAAACCATTTCTATTAATTATGGCTTTATCTTTTTCCAACCTAAATACTCTAGGTTTTGGATTTCCATATTGTGATATAGGAGTAATTGTTCCAACTTCAGTAAAACCAAAATTCAAAGAATGTATTTTTTTTATTACTTCAGCATTTTTGTCAAAGCCCGCAGCAATTCCAAGTGGGTTTGCAAATTCTAAATTATTTATTTTTGTTTTAATTTTTATTTTTTGTAGCCTTGGATGCAAACCATATTTCAAAGCTAACAAAGTAATATTATGAGCTTTTTCAGGATCTAATATACGAACTAAAAAAGTAAAAAATTTCCAAATCATTTTTGACCTATTTATTTGTTAAATGACCTTCAAGAACCTTTTCTAATAATAATTTTGTTGATTCAATTCCATATAACTTAATAAAACTTCCCATTCTAGGGCCTTCTGATTGACCTAAAACTGTTTCATACAAACCTTTAAACCAATCACGCAAATTTTGATACTCAAGTTTTTTTCCAATTGCAAATACGATTGACTGAATTTCTTCCGATGAGGTATTATGATCCAAAGTTTTGAGGATTTGAACTAATTCAATAAGACCTTTTCTTTCCTTCTCATCGGGCAATCTATATTTTTTATAAGGTTCAATTTTTTCTTTATAGTAGTTTACAGCTAATTGTATTAAAGAATCTAACTCTGCAGATCTTTTCAAATTTGGAGCATAACTTGATACATAACCCCAAACAACATCAATATCTTCTGCATGACAAACTGATGCTAAATTTAATAATAATGTATAAGTAACTGGAAAATTTACATTAGACGGTTGACCATTATGAAGATGCCAAACTGGATTTTCAATTTTCTCTTCAGCAGTTTGTTCTTCATATTTTTTTAAATGAGAAAAATATTCATCGGTTGTTTTAGGAATAATGTCAAAGTAAAGCTTTTTTGCTCTTTTGGGATTTGTATACATAAATAAACTTAAAGATTCTGGGGTTCCATATCTTAACCATTCTTCAATAGAAAGCCCATTACCCTTAGACTTTGAAATTTTCTCACCATTACTATCTAAAAACAACTCGTATGAAAAACCAGATGGAGGGGATTTACCAAGAACTTTTAAAATTCTACTTGAGAGAATTACGCTTTCTGATAAATCCTTGCCTGCCATTTCATAATCCACTCCTAATGAAAACCAACGCATAGCCCAATCACACTTCCATTGTAACTTGCACGACCCTCCTAGAATTGAAACAGTTACTAATTCTTTAGTATTATCGTCTAAATAACTAACTGTATTACTTTCTTTATTGATAGACTCGATATTAACTTGTAAAACTTTCCCAGAATTAGGGCAAATTGGCAAAAAAGGACTATAAGTTTTTTTTCTTTCTTCACCTAAAGTAGGCAAAATTATATTTTTTATACTTTCATAATGTAACAAGATTTCTTTTAAAGCATTATTAAATTTTCCACTTTTATAACAATCAGTTGCAGAGATGAATTCATATTCAAAACCAAACTGGTTTAAAAACTCTTTTAATTTAGCGTTATTGTGAGATCCAAAGCTATCATACTTTTTAAAAGGATCTGGGACATTGGTAAGGGGTTGGTCTAAATAATTTTGAAGTAAATCTTGATTTGGTACGTTTTCAGGAACTTTACGAAAACCATCCATATCGTCTGAAAAACATATTAACTTTGTATTTCTACCAGTTAAGATATGGAATGCATGACGTACTATATTAGTTCTGGCTACTTCTCCGAAAGTACCTATATGTGGTAACCCAGAGGGACCGTATCCAGTTTCAAATAAAACTGGATTTTCTCCATCTAAACCTGCCGACGAACCTAACTTATTCAATCTATCTCTTAAATTTCTAGCTTCAACGAAGGCCCAAGAATTTGATTTTTCAGCTAATTTATATATTTCTGAATTATCCATAAATTTATTTCTGTTAGATTTAACCTATAGCTATAATAGATATCATTTGTATGCAAGAATTTATCTTTTTTAAACAAAAAAAACACCTCACAAAATTAATTGCGAGGTGTTTTAAGAAAATTTTTAAACGGTAATTTACATCATACCCGGCATACCACCCATGCCGCCCATGCCGCCCATGCCGCCCATGTCAGGCATTCCGCCTGCAGCGCCACCAGAAGCAGGTTCTGGCTTATCAGCAACCATTGCCTCGGTGGTAATTAAAAGACCTGCAACAGAAGCTGCATTTTGTAAAGCTGATCTCACAACTTTAGTAGGGTCAATAACACCAGCCTTAACTAAGTCTGTAAACTCACCAGTTTGAGCATTAAAACCAAAGTTTGCGTCAGTTGACTCTAAAAGTTTTCCAACAATAACCGCCCCGTCTTGGCCTGCATTATCAGCTATTTGTTTTGCTGGAGCTTTTAATGCTCTTCTAACAATGTCAATACCAACTTTTTGGTCAGGGTTATCAAATTTTACTTTGTCTAATGCAGGAATAGCTTTCACAAAAACAACTCCTCCACCTGGAACAATACCTTCTTCGACAGCTGCTCTTGTAGCATGCATAGCATCGTCAACACGATCTTTACGCTCTTTAACTTCAACCTCAGTAGCGCCACCAACCTTAATAACAGCAACACCGCCAGCTAATTTTGCTAAACGTTCTTGTAACTTTTCTTTATCATAGTCGGAGGTTGTTTCTTCTATTTGTGCTCTGATTTGATTACATCTAGCTGCAATATCATCTTTAGTGCCTGCACCATCTATAATTGTAGTTTCTTCTTTTGTAACTTCAACACGTTTGGCTGTTCCAAGCATTTCAAGAGTAACATTGTCTAATTTAATACCCAAATCTTCAGAAATTAAATCACCTTTTGTTAATATTGCAATATCTTCAAGCATAGCTTTTCTTCTATCACCAAAACCTGGAGCTTTTACAGCAGCTATTTTTAAACCACCTCTTAGTTTATTTACAACTAGCGTAGCTAAGGCTTCACCTTCAACATCTTCAGCTATTATCAAAAGAGGTTTTCCAGACTGAACAACCTTTTCTAGAACTGGTAACATTTCTTGAAGATTGGCTAATTTCTTTTCAAAAAGAAGAATGTAAGGATCATCCATTACAACTTTCATTTTATCTGCGTCTGTAATGAAATATGGTGATAAATAACCTCTGTCAAATTGCATTCCCTCAACAACATCTAATTCTGTTGCAAGAGTTTTTGCTTCTTCAACTGTGATCACACCTTCGTTACCAACTTTATCCATGGCTTTTGCTATCATGTCTCCAATGTCACTTTCACCATTAGCTGAAAGTGTACCCACTTGTGCAACTTCTGCATTGGTGGAGATCTTGCTGGTTCGTGTTTCTAAATCTGCAACTACAGCTTCAATAGCTAAATCAATACCTCTTTTTAAATCCATAGGGTTAAGGCCCGCGGCTACTGCCTTTGAACCTTCTTTAACAATTGCTTGAGCTAAAACTGTAGCAGTAGTAGTACCATCACCGGCAACATCGTTTGCCTTAGATGCGACTTCTCTAACCATTTGAGCGCCCATATTTTGAAATTTATCTTTAAGTTCAATTTCTTTTGCAACGGTAACGCCGTCTTTAGTTATTCTTGGAGCTCCAAATGCTTTATCAATAACAACATTTCTTCCTTTAGGTCCAAGTGTAACCTTTACTGCTTCAGCTAGAATATCTACACCTTCTAACATTTGAGCACGTGCATTTGCACCAAATTTGACTTCTTTAGCAGCCATTTTATCGTCCTTTCAAATTGTAACGTAATTTTTTAAATAAAGGAATAAATTAACCCATTATTCCCATGATATCGCTTTCTTTCATGATCAACAGATCTTTTCCATCAAGCTTAACTTCAGTACCGGACCATTTTCCAAAAAGTACAACATCACCTTCTTTAACATCTAAAGGTTGAATTTTACCTGTTTCATCACGTGCTCCTGAACCTGCTGCAACTATTTTACCTTGCATTGGTTTTTCTTGTGCTGAATCTGGAATTATAATACCGCTTGCAGTTTTCTCCTCTGCTTCGAGACGCTCAACTACAACTCTATCGTGAAGTGGCCTAAACTTCATGCCTTATCTCCCTATTTTAAAAGTTAAATTAAACAATAAACGAGTTATTGATG
>JADHQW010000048.1 GCA_016777705.1 Alphaproteobacteria bacterium
ATCACTTAGCAGGTAATTACACAAGTAATGTTGGAAGATCAATTGATAGTTGGTCTGATTATCAGCCAATGGGAGTATGTGCAGGCATTACTCCTTTTAACTTTCCTATAATGGTTCCAATGTGGATGTTCCCAGTGGCTATTGCTTGTGGTAATTGTTTTATACTCAAGCCGTCAGAAAGAGACCCAAGCTCTAGTAGACTACTATGTGAGCTCGTTCTTGAAGCTGGAATTCCTGCTGGAGTGCTTAATATGGTAAATGGAGGAAAAGATACAGTTGATGCTATATTGCAACATAAGGCTATAAGCGGTGTAAGCTTTGTTGGTTCAACACCGATTGCTCACTATGTTTATAGTGAAGCTGCTAAATATGGGAAAAAAGTTCAGGCCATGGGTGGTGCTAAAAACCATATGGTTGTAATGCCAGATGCTGATATGGAGATGGTTGGAGACGCCATTATGGGTTCTGTTTTTGGATCTGCAGGTGAACGTTGTATGGCAATATCAGTTGTTGTTCCCGTGGGTAAAGATACGGGTGATAAAATTAAAGAAATTATAAAACCAAAAATTGAAAACCTAAAAATAGGACCTGGACTTGATCCGGAAACTGAAATGGGTCCATTGGTTACATCAGATCATTTACAAAAAGTTAAAACATATATTGATCAGGGCGTTAATGAAGGAGCGGATCTAATTGTAGATGGAAGAAATCTTAAACTTCAAGGTTATGAAAATGGTTTTTTTATCGGAGGCTCTTTCTTTGATAATGTTACTACTGACATGTCTATATACAAAGAAGAAATTTTTGGTCCTGTCTTATCCATGGTAAGAGCTGAAACATTTGATTACGCATTGGATATTGTCAACAAGCATGAATATGGAAATGGAACAGCTATCTTCACCTCAAATGGAGGTGTTGCAAGAAAATTTTCAAACGAATGTCAAATTGGAATGGTAGGAGTTAATGTTCCCATACCAGTACCAGTAGCTTATCATTCTTTTGGTGGCTGGAAAAGATCAGCATTTGGTGGTCATGGAGTATACGGAATGGAAGCTGTAAGATTTTATACAAGATTAAAGACTGTTACCGGGAGATGGCCGTCTGGCAATTATAAAGGCGCACAATACACTTTTCCTAGTAACAGTTAACTTTATATTATTTTTGTAACATGTTATTAAAGTCGTCTACATTTGGTAAAATCCAAGTGTCAGTATCTCTTGGTACTTTAAATACATTTAATGTCATTGAGATTAGGCTGTAGTAACCACATATACCAACAATATCTATGGCAGCACTTTCACCTAAAATATCTACTAATTTTTTATATGTGATATCAGATACATTTTTTAAAATATTTGCCTCTGCAGCAAAATCAAAAACAGCTTGTTCTTCGGGCTTTTCAAAAAGAGGTCTTTTTCCTAAACTTATTGTATCAACATGCTTAGGGTCTATCCCGCCTTCAATAGCAAGTGGAGCGTGATGTTCCCATTCAAATTCAGATGACCACACTCTTCCTGTTGTTAAAATAGCAAGTTCTGATAATGCCTGAGGTAAGCTAGTCCCATATCTAGCATATGCACCAACTGTTTGTGCGCTTCTTGCAAGTCCGGGATTATTAAGCCAAATTCTTAAAGGACCTACAACATGTCCTCTTGGACCATTTATTATAGCATCGTGGATTTCTTTTTGTTCATTAGTTAAATCGTCTACTTTCCAATCCTTAATTCTAGTCATTTACATTCCTTTTATATATTTGTTAATTTGTTTAGCAAAATCTCATCACTATTTTTCCAACCTAATAATGATACTCCAACAGGGCCAGCTTTATCTTTTAACTTTGGAATAGATATTTGCGGTCTAGATGTCATGCCAGCAAAAGATGTCATTGCCATAAGTTTTTTTCTAGATAATCCAAGATTATCATCATTTTGTCCACATAAAGGTGCAGAAAAGGGCGTTGTAGGAAAAACAGCTACATTGCCTTTAGTCAAAGAATTATTTGTTTCTAAAATTAAACTATCTCTGAATTTTTTAGCAATTTTAATTTCATCATTAGTTATATCTGATGCCATTTTAATTCTATTGTTTATTTCAGAGGAAATTTCAGGATTATTTTGTTCAATCCATGGAATAACATATTCTTTAATTTCTCCTCCTTGTATGATTCTAAAGTTATCAGCTATTTCATATTTACATTTTTTAGAGACTTCAATTCTTTCCAATTTAGGCAAATATTTTTCTAAATATTGATAAAATAGTTTCTGAACATTCTGATCAGCCAGTTCAACTAAATCTTCAGCTAAAACGTAAGATTTAAAGTTTTCTTTAGTTGTATCATTTATGTTTAATAAAACATCGCCAACTTTTTGGAAAATGTTTATATTGTTAGCAAACCAACCAACTGTGTCAAAACTTGGCGCCATAGGATATACTCCAGTAGATTCTATTCTACCATGAGTTGGCCTTATACCATATAAACCACAAAAAGAAGCTGGAACTCTAACAGAACCGCCAGTATCGGATCCAATAGAAAAATCATAAAGATTTGTTGTTAATGCTGCAGCTGATCCTGAACTTGAACCACCAGGAACACATTTGGGAGCATTTAAATTTTCAGGTGTTCCATAATGACTATTTTCACCAATTACAGAATAAAAAAACTCATCACAAATTGTAATCCCTTTTAATATGGCTCCTTGATTTAGAATGTTATCTAAAAAAATAGCATTATCTATAGCTGGATTATTTTTTTTATAAAAATCAGGATTGCCACAAGAAGTTTTTAAACCTTTGACTTTGCACATATCTTTTAAAACAAATTGAAAATTTTGTAATAATCCAGTTTTGTTTTTGTATATATCATTTGTTGGCGAATGAGGTACAAGAAATGTCATTTAAAACCCCTTAAAATAAATACTAAAAATAGATATTCATTAAATTAACAAAGTTACAACGTAAATATCAAAAGTATTTAAAAGAAATAATTTTAATAATTATAAGTTTTTACTCAAATAACTTTTTACTACATTATAATATTTTTGTTAACGTATAATTAAATCGATAGGAGGCAATTTTTATGGACTTCAATGAAAAAAATGCAACTGATGCTGTCTTGGATAGTTTTTCTAAAATTAAAGATAAAAGACTTAAGAAAATTATGAATTCCATTATTACTCATTTACATGAAGTTGTAAAAGAAGTTGAGCCAACAGAAGATGAATGGATGAAGGCTATTACGTTTTTAACAAAAACAGGACAGAAATGTGACGATAGAAGACAGGAGTTTATTCTTTTATCTGATGTTCTTGGGGTTTCAATGCTTTTAGATGCAATAAATAATCGTAAAACAAAAGATGAAACAGAGACTACTGTGTTAGGACCTTTTCATGCACCATCATTAACTATGAGCTATGGTGAAAATATAGCTAAAAATGTAGTCGGTGATGATTGTATTGTTTCAGGGAATGTTTTTGACGTTAATAAGAATTTAATAGCTGGTGCATCAATAGAAGTTTGGCAATCTGGTCCTGATGGATTGTATGACGTTCAAAAAGAAGGTGACGTGGTAGACTTAAGAGCTACATTTATATCTCTTGAAGATGGATCTTATTTATTTAGGACAGTAAAGCCACAATTTTATCCAATACCAGTAGATGGACCAGTAGGGGACCTTTTGAATAATTTAGATAGACATCCATATAGACCAGCACATATTCATTTTATGGTTAAAGCTGATGGCTATAAAGATCTAGTAACTCATGTTTTTATTGATGGAGATAAATATTTACAGAGTGATACCGTTTTTGCTGTTAAGAAAAGTCTTATAAGAAAATTAGAAAAAGGTTTTGACAGTGATGAGAATAAAGAATGTTATCATTTAGAATTTGATATAGTAATGGAAAAAAAATAAAAGGAACCGTAAATAGTTCCTTTTAAAATCTAAATTAATTACAGTCTAGATGCAACGTTTTCCCAATTCACTAAGTTATCAACAAAGTTTTTGAGATATGCCGGTCGTTTATTTCTAAAGTCAATATAATAAGAATGTTCCCATACGTCACATCCTAATAATGTTTTTTGTCCAAAACAAATAGGGTTAACACCGTTTTCTGTCTTAATTACTTTTAAATTTTTATCTTTGTCTTTTACTAACCAACACCAACCAGAACCAAATTGAGTTGTGCCAGCATTACAAAATTCTTCTTTAAATTTTTCAATTGATCCAAAAGAGTTTGTTAGTG
The DNA here is from genome assembly GCA_016777705.1 of Alphaproteobacteria bacterium. Classification (GTDB taxonomy): domain Bacteria; phylum Pseudomonadota; class Alphaproteobacteria; order Puniceispirillales; family Marisalimonadaceae; genus Marisalimonas. Next base: position 4,242 of record JADHQW010000048.1, read on the forward strand.
CATTTTCTAGTTCAGATGGCATTTTAGTTTTTGAAGGGCTCATCATCTGCCAAAATTGCTCATGATTCCAATGTTGAGACACATTGTTAAAAATTCCATTTTGAGTGATGCTATTAGCATCATAAGTACCAACTATTATTTCTTCTAAACTTTTGTTTTCCCAGGCAGTGTCTTTGAGAAGCTTGTTACCATTATCAACGTATGCCTTATGATGAATATCATGATGATATTCCATGGTCTCTCTACTCATTCCATGTTCATTCAACGCGTCTATAGCATAAGGTAAATCTGATAATTCTAAGCTCATTAAGTTCTCCTGGTTATAAACTATTAATTAATGTCAAAATATTTATTTACAACTGATTTCAGTTATTTTTTTAATTGAACATAATTTTTAAAATTACTATCAGTTATTATTATATAAATAATATAAATAAATTATTACACACTATACAAAAACACATGTATCATAATAAAATTAATTTTTTAACTTCATGAGGATTTTTATATGAAACAAAGAGTAGTTGAACTTACTGATTTTGGTGTCGCTGAAAACATGAGATTGATTGAAGCTGAAATCCCTTCACCTGGCCCTGGCCAAATTGTAGTAAAGAACAATGCTATTGGTTTAAATTATTTAGATACATATTTTCGAAGTGGCTTGTATCCTTGGCCTAATCAAGAAAAAATTAAAATACCTGGTTCTGAGGGCGTTGGCCATGTTCATGCTGTTGGTTCTGACGTTGCTTTTCTCAAGGAAGGGGATAAAGTTTCATATGTTACGCCTGTCGGTGCATATGCTGAATATGCTCTTATTAATGCTGCTCACGCTGTTCAATTAAAGGTTGATGTTAATGATCATGACGTAGTAGCGAGTACACTTAAAGGTTTAACTACTCATTACCTTCTTCATTTAACTTTTAAACTTGAAAGTGGAATGACAGCACTTGTTCACGCAGCAGCTGGAGGTGTTGGTCAATTAATGGGTCAATGGGGAAGCGAAATTGGCGCGACTATGATAGGTACAGTTGGTGGGCCTGAAAAAGCTGAGGCAGCAAAAAAAGCAGGTTATCATCATGTAATTGACTATAACGACAAAGACTTTGTCAGTGAAGTTATGGCTATCACTAATAATCAAAAATGCGATGTTGTTTATGACAGTGTAGCAAAATCTGTTTTTCCAGGCTCTATGGATTGTTTGAAACCAAGAGGCTTGTGGGCATTGTTTGGTCAAGCCTCTGGTCCAATTGTTGATTTTAATTTAGGTTTGTTGTCTGCTAAAGGTTCACTTTTTGTAACAAGACCTACTTTGTTTTCTTATATAGCGAATAGGGCAGAATATGATGACGCATCCTATCAGTTATATAGCAGAATAGCTGACAGTAGATTAAAAGTAGCTATACATGATAAAATGCCTTTAGAGAAAATTGTAGAAGCTCACAATTTATTAGAAGGAAGAAAAACTAAGGGTGCTATCGTAATTACGTTATAGAAAAAGGATTAAAAGATGATAGATTTATATACTTGGCATACACCTAATGGAAGAAAGGTTTCCATTATGCTAGAAGAGATTGGAATGGACTATAAAGTTTTTCCAATTAATATTGCTAAAGACGAACAGTTTCAACCACACTTTCTTAAAATTTCTCCAAACAATAGAATTCCAGCAATTATAGATAAAGATAATAATAATTATTCACTTTTTGAATCTGGTGCAATTTTAATGTATTTAGCTGAAAAAAGTGGAAAATTAATTAATAAATCAAATTCTGATGAGTACTTTAGAACTATGGAATGGTTGATGTGGCAAATGGGTGGAGTTGGTCCAATGTTTGGTCAGGTTCACCATTTTGTTAAATATAATAAAGGTAAATCAGCTTATGCAGAGGAGAGATACTCAAAAGAAGCTAGAAGATTGTACGGGGTAATGGATAAACGTCTAAGTCAATCTCAGTATATAGCTGGTAAAGATTACAGTATTGTTGATATTTCTATATGGCCTTGGACAGCTAGATTTGATTGGCAAGAAATAGATTTAAATGAGTTTCCTAATGTGGCAAGATGGTATAAAGAAATGATTGATAGACCAGCTGTTCAAAAAGGGTGGCTTGTACCCCAAAATGATCAATTAATTCCTACTATTTGATAAGACTAAATCTTGAAAACTAAAATTGCAATTGCTGGTTTAGGCTGGTGGGGAAAAGTAATGGTAAGTCGATTATCTAACTCAACAAAGGTTGATATAGTTAATCTCATTGACCCAGTGCCAGATGAAGAAGCTGTATTATTATCCCAATCTAAAAATTTAAAGTTATTAAATGATTATAATCAAGCGATCGAAAACGAAGATATAGATGCTGTAATATTATGTACACCTAATTTGTTTCATATGGATCAAACTATTAAAGCTGCAAACTCAGGTATCCATGTGTTTTGTGAAAAACCTCTCTCTCTAAAATCTGCAGAAGTTAAAAAAATGATAAATATTTGTAACCAAAATAATTTAATTTTAGGTGTAGGTCATGAAAGACGTTTTGAAAGTGGTTGGAAAAAATTAAAGGACATAATCGATAATAAACAGTTAGGTACTATTATGTACGCTGAAGGTCATTTTAGTCATAATAAGTTAGCCAATTTATCACCTGATAATTGGCGTGCAGACCCTAAATTTGCTCCTGCAGCTGGAATGACTGGAATGGGTGTCCATTTAACTGACTTGATGATTTGGCTATTTGGGCCTGTTGATAGTGTATTTGCTTCAACAGCGCAAAGGGTACTGGAATATAAAACTGGTGATGTTGTGTCAGCTAGTCTAAATCATGAATCAGGATTATCAACTCAAATTACAGCTATTTTAAAAACACCTCATTATCAGAGAGTAACTATATGGGGTGAAAATGGCTGGGTAGAATTAATTGATAGCTCACATCCTGATACACCTGGACCTTCTTTTATGAAAATAGTTATGAATGATGGTTCTATTAGAGAGGAACACTTTAACTGGGTTGATACAGTATCAGCTAATATTCATAATTTTGTTGATGCAATCAATAAAGAAGGTGAATATTTGTTTAAAGACCTAGAGAAATTTCAAAACATTGCTATTTTAGAAGCTATCTATTCTTCTAGTATATCTAAACAATCTACAAAAGTTCCAAGTTTAAATTAATTTTTATAAATTGTTTAAATCTAGTTTTTTAATCGATATTCTGTTTATAAAAAGAAGTATAGCTGCAACTAAAACACATGCTGAAAACCCCCCATATTGATAAGACAAACCGGATAACAAGGTTCCCATTAACCTTCCAAAAGCATTAGACATGTAATAAAACCCTACATCCAAGGTAACTCTGTTTTTATCAGTAAATTTGAGTATTAAAAAAGAATGTATTGAAGAGTTTATTGCAAATACAAATCCAAAAATGAAAAGTACAAAAATTGTAATATGAAGCAAAAAATCGTGAGTATAAAAATTTAAGATTATTAAAAATAGAGGTATTACTGCAAGAGCACTTGCCCAAAACTCAATTTGTTTTCTTGTTGAGTTGTTGTTTGAAACAAGTTTAGGCGTAATACTTTGAACAAATCCATAAAAAACAGTCCATCCCGCCATAAAAGTTCCAATAACAAAAAAAGCTTTGTGGTTACTTTCTATACTCCCGTCTGATAAAATTGAATATAAAAATATGGGTAAACCAACAACAAGCCATGTGTCTCTTGCTCCAAACAAAAACACTCTCCCTAAACTTAAATAATTTATATTTTTATTTTTTGAAAATACTTCTGAAAATTTAATGTCTTTTTTTGTTGTCGAAAGTTTATCTTTTAAAAGAATTAAAACTAGTATTAAAGTTATTGATAAAAAAGCTGCCATAAAAAATAAAGATGATTTGAAACCTATAAACGTTAACAATAGGGACCCCAATAGAAAGCCAAATCCTTTGACTGCATTTTTTGAACCAGTCATAAAAGAGACCCACTGAAATAATTTACTATTATTGTCAGGTGCGAGTAATTTAACAGAGCTTTTAGAGCTCATTTTAGTAAGATCTTTGGCTATTCCGGATAATCCTTGAGTTGCCATAACAAAAATGACTGAAAGAGTTATGCTCCAATTCTTATCAATTTGTGTTAAAAGTAGCAAAGATAGTATTTGTAGAAATAGGCCACTATATAAGGTTATGTTCAAACCAATTTTTTTAGCAATCCAACCAGCTGTCAAATTGGTTACCATTCCAAAAAATTCATATAATAAAAATAAATATGCCAACTGTAATGGTGAGAATCCGAGGGTATGAAAATGGAGCAGGACTAACATCCTTAAAGCCCCGTCTGTAAGCATAAAGAACCAATAAGAAAACGTTATTAGAAAAAATGATAGGTCACTTTTTTTAATAGATTTTATCATTTTTATATAGATTTGCTTACCATATTGACAACATCAACTAATCTATTTGCATATCCCCATTCATTGTCATACCACGCATATAGTTTAACTTGAGTTTCATTTACTACCATTGTCGATAGAGCGTCTATTACAGAACTTCTAGGATCATTTATATAGTCAGTTGACACTAGTGGCCTTGTTTCAAAACCTAAGATACCTTTTAATTCATTTTCACTTGCTTTTTTTAACATCTCATTGATTTGTTCTTTGTCAGTAGAAGATGACATTTCAAAAACACAATCTGTTAAAGATGAATTAAGTAAAGGCACCCTAACTGCATGACCATTCAGCTTGCCTTTAAGTTCTGGATATATAAGTGATATAGCTTTTGCAGAACCTGTAGTTGTGGGTATCAAGTTATTAATAGCCGAACGACCTCTTCTTAGGTTATTGTGAGGTATATCTACTAATGTTTGGCTATTTGTTAAATTATGAATTGTGGTAATTGAACCATGATTTATACCAATGTTTTCATGTAATACTTTAATTATTGGCGCAATGCAGTTTGTTGTGCAGCTCGCTGCTGTAATAATGTTATGCTGTGAGGGTATATATGTTTGATGATTCACACCGAAGGCTATATTTGCTACATTTTCTTCATTAATTGGAGCTGAAACTATTACTTTTTTTATGCCTTGTTCAAAATATTTTTTTAATGCGGCTTTATTGTTATTTACTCCAGTACAATCGATTACTATATCGATATCATTTAAATCCATATCCTCAATGTTATTATAGAACGTTGTCCTAATGGCTCTTTCATTAATATTTATAGAATTGTCATTTGCCTTAAAATCAGCGATCCATTTGCCATGAATACTGTCAAACTCTAAACTATGTAATAAATTTGAAGGATTTCCATTTAACTCATTTATATATTTTACATTAACGTTATTAGAAACAAGAATTTTTAATGCAAGTTTTCCAATTCTTCCAACCCCGTTTATTGCTATATTAACCATTTTACAAACCTATTTAATAGTCATCTCTTTTCAAGAGATATTTATTTATATGATAAATTAATATAAACTTTATTTAAATTACTATTATTACAAATTTATTAAACATTAAGGGTAAGTTGTTAATGAATAAAAATACAATTCCGTCAAACATCTCTAATTTAAGCCAGCTTTTGGATGACGGCCTTATTTTGTGTGATAAAAATAGTATTGTCTTATCTTCTAATACTATTGCTCAAAATTTTTTAAGTAAAAAAATATTAAATAAAAATATTTCTGATTTTATTGAAATAAATGAGTTTAAAAATTTAGAAGCAAGTGATCTAAAAGGTGATTTAAACGATGAATTTCATTTTCAAATAAATGATTTAATAAAAAGATCACTTATCATAAAAGTTAAAAAAATCGATAATAATTTATATGCAATTCTTCTTCTTGATATGACACTTCAGAGAAATTTAGAAAAGGTCAGACGTGACTTTGTAGCTAATGTCAGTCACGAGTTAAAGTCACCTCTTACTAGTTTAGTCGGATTTATAGAAACGTTGTTATCTGGAAAAGTACATAATGATCTAGATAGAAACAAATTTTTAAAAATAATGGATGAAGAAGCAAAAAGAATGAACCGATTGATAGATGATATTTTATCTCTTTCTAAAGTCGAAACGGAGGAGCATATTACTCCAAATACAACAATTTCTTTAATTGATCCACTCCAGCATATAGTAACTTCTATCAATGAAAGAGATTTAAAGAATTCAAAAAAAATTATTTTAAAAGACTTAAGAATTAACTCTGATGTGCAATGTTTTATTTCAGGAAATACAGATGAAATTAACCAAGTTTTTGTAAACTTGCTTGAAAATGCTATTAAATATGGATTTGATAATACTGATGTTATAGTGAATATTGAACAGCTCCAAGACCATGAAGTGATTATAAAAGTTATAAATAAAGGTGAAGGTATTCCTCAAAAATATATAGACAGATTAACTGAAAGATTTTTTAGGGTAGATAAAGCAAGATCAAGACAAATTGGAGGAACCGGTCTAGGTTTAGCAATTGTAAAACATATTCTAATTAGGCACAGAGCTCAACTATCTATAAATAGTATTCCTGATGAAGAAACCACGTTCTCCTTAACTTTCCCATTAGTCGATGTTAAATAGAAACTGGATGAAAGTTAAATTTTTGGATCAAAAATTATTTAAAATAATTGTTTTAATAATTTTAATTATATTTATTTCACTATTCTTTGCTCTTGATTTTTATCAATACACCAATCTTTTCTTTATTAAAGATAAACAATTAATCATGGAAGATTTTTATGAAAGAAAACCTGTTCTGGTTTTAATGATTTTTGCGTTAAGTTATTTTTTGGTAACTGCACTTTCTTTGCCTGCAGCAGTTGTATTAACTTTACTAGGGGGTGCATTATTTGGTTTTTCTATTGCTTTGTTAATAATATCATTTGTTAGCACTATTGGAGCAACTGTAGCCTTCTTAATAGCTAGGTTTTTAGCTCGTGAATATGTTCAACTATATTTTAAGAAACAGCTATTAAGTATTAATAATGGTTTTGAACACGAAGGAGCCTTTTACTTATTTGCTTTACGTTTAGTTCCAATATTTCCTTTTTTTATTATTAATATTGTTATGTCATTACTTCCTATTAAAACATGGACTTTTTATTGGGTAAGCCAGATTGGCATGTTACCAGGTACAGCTGTCTTTGTTTATGCTGGAACACAATTAGCACAAATAAATGAAATATCTGATATCACTTCTCCTTCATTATTATTAGCATTTACGATGTTGGGTTTATTTCCATTAGTAACTAAGAAAGCTTTAAAATATATTCGTAAGGAAAAAGGTGATGAGTAAATACGATTATAATGTTATTGTTATAGGCGCTGGTTCTGCTGGGTTAGTATCTAGTTATATTGCGTCTGCAGTTAAGGCTAAAGTTCTACTTATTGAGAAATATAAAATGGGTGGTGATTGTCTCAATACAGGTTGTGTGCCAAGTAAAGCCTTTATTAGATCTGCTAAAATGATGTCATATGCTAGGCGTGCTAAAGAATTTGGTTTTAAAAAAACTGAAGTGAAATTTGAGTTTCAAGACATCATGAAACGTGTCCAAACAATCATTAAAAGTATCGAACCTAATGATTCAAGGGATCGCTACACTAAACTTGGAGTTGATTGTATTGACGGAATTGGCAAATTGATTTCACCTCATAAAGTTGAAGTAAAAGGAAAAATCCTAACTGCTCGCTCTATTATTATTGCAACTGGTGCACATCCTATGGTCCCCAATATAGAAGGTCTAGATAAAATCAAATATCTTACCAGTGAGAACCTATGGAATTTAAAAAAATTACCACGAAAACTAGTCATATTAGGTGGTGGTCCTATTGGATCTGAAATGGCACAGGCTTTTAGTCGTTTAGGGTCTGAAGTAACTATTGTGGAAATGTCTT
>JADHQW010000049.1 GCA_016777705.1 Alphaproteobacteria bacterium
GATAATATATCACCCTGGAAAAGCAAACCAGGCGATACTATTAGCAAGCCAATAAAACCATTACCCAAAGCGCTTATTCCTGTAACTGTCATTGCTGGAATATTTGGTTGGTATCTTAATAAAACTAAGCTTAAGCCCAATGAAGCTGCTGCTCCTATTCCACATATAGTTCCTATTAGAACGCTTCCTTCTGGTGCATTGAGAACGTTATCTCCATTGGCTACAGAAATACCAACACCTATTAGAGCAAGACAAGCTGTGATCCAAGTAGAGTTATTTGTTTTCTCACCAAGTATAAATATGGAGAATATAGAGGCAAAAATAGGTGACGTAGCTAAAGTGAATAATATTAAAGAAGCAGAAGTTTCAGCAATACCATAAGTAAAAAAGAATGAACTGATTATTTGGCAACAAATTATACCAAAACCAACAGGGGAAAAAATATTTTTAAAATTTTCTCTAAAAATCTTAAAACAACTTGAAAATAAAATTAAGATGATACCCATCTCAATTCCTCTCCAAGTTAACATTGACCATACATCCATTTCAGACCATCTCATGAAAAGAACATCAGGTGATAAAATTAATGCACCAATACTGGCAATTCCTATACCCTTGAAAAGGTTTCCAGATAAAGAAAAGTTCAACATATTTCCTAAATATAATTATTTATTTTTGTAAAAATCTAATAATATTTTTAAAACATCATTAGGGTTTTCTTGTTGGACCCAATGTCCTGCATTTTTAAGTATATGTCTACCACAATAATTTATGCATAAACTATTTTCCATTTTTTCTATAGCACCAGGCTTTTGGAATATTCCCCAGTCTTTCTCTCCGGCAATAAAACAAGAAGGCACTTCAATTTTTTTATTAGAAAAAATCTTTAAATCATTATTTTGAATTGGTGAAGTCATGCATCTATACCAGTTCAGGGCAGGTTGAAAAGAATTTTTAAAAAAGCTGCTCGCGTAAACATCTAACTCCTCATCACTTAACCAATTATCAAAATCACGGTTTTTGGGGAAATGTGGCATAACAGCTTGAACCATATTTTCATTAGATTTCATGATATAATACTCAGGCATTTTAGCTAAATTTTCTGCAGTCCAAGATCCTAATTCATAAGGATTGTTATCTACCCAGTCAGCACTTTTCATGTGATAATAAGCTCTAAGAAATTTATGTAATTCTTTTTGTTCTAGATGCATGTCTTTATTTGCTTCGGGCGTTGAGTAGTACCACTGGTAATGTTTTCTGGGCGTTTGTAAATTTTCTAAATCATGATGAATTGAATCCTCAACAAACAAATCTGTTTTAATATCAGGTGCACCTGTGTATGGAGCACTCATCATAACAACAGATCTAAATATGTCAGGCCTTATCATAGCTGAAACTCCTGCAACAGAAGAACCTGCATCATGTCCAACTAACAAGTCTATTCTATTGATTTCCAGAGAACTAAGAAAACTAATAATATCTGTACTAAGGCTCATTAACCTATACTCAGAAATATTGCTGTTATAATTTTTTGCTCCACCTGACGTTAATCCGTAACCTCTCATATCAGGAGCAAAAACCTTAAAACCTTCTTTTGCAAGTGTAGGCATAATTTTTCGCCAACTAAAACTTAACTCCGGAAACCCATGCAATAGAAGTATTACAGGTTGATTTTTATTATTATATTTTTCTAAGGATGCTTCTAAATAATGAACATTTAGTCCCGTTGAAATATTTATTTTGTGTGATTTAATTATTGGATCAAGAAGTTCAATCATATTAAAATTTAGACCCCTATAAACTTTTTAATTAGTTTTATATTTTTCTATAGTGTCCATATTGACATCTATGCCTAAGCCAGGTTGTGAAGAAACATTGATCATGCCGTCTTTTAAATTAAACGGATTATTCAACAACTCTCTTCTAAAGGGATGACTAGATTGATCATACTCTAAAATAGGTGAACGAGCAAAAATAGAGTGGTGAGTTGTAGGAATTGATGCAATAACTTGAATAGAGGCTGCTTGAGCAATAGCAGATCCCCATACATGTGGGTTGACTTCTATTCCAAAGCTATGAGCTAGATTAATTATTTGCTTTGTAGCAGTTATGCCTCCACACGAACCAATATCAGGTTGAGCAATATCAACTGCGCCATTTTCAAATAAATTCCTAAACCCAAAAAGGGTATGTTCGTTCTCTCCTCCTGCAATAGGCGTATGTAATTTAGATCTTAACTCAACATAGCCATTAACATTTTCTGGTACTACTGGTTCTTCGTACCATCTAAGTTCGTAGTCTTTAAGGGCTTGTCCCAATTGTAAAGCTTCTGAGGTTCCATAGGCATGATTTGTATCAATCATTAGAGTTACGTCTTTACCAGCTAATACATTTTTAATAGCTTGCATGCATTCAACATCATCTTTTAAACCAAAGCCTAATTTAACTTTCATATGGTCAAATCCATTTTCAAAATGTGTAACAGCTTCTTCTGCTAATCTTTTAGCTTCTCCTTGACCTTTAATTCTATAAAAGCCTGTTGCATAAGGTTTGATTTCTTTTCTGAATGCTCCTCCAAGCAATTGATAAATCGGTTGGTTGTAAAACTGACCAGCAATGTCCCATAGCGCAATATCAATTGCGCTTATCCCAGAAATCACTGACCCTTTTCTTCCAAAGTCTCTAGTAGCATTATACATTTTATGCCATAGCACTTCTATATCTAAGGGAGATTGATTTAACAATAGAGGTTTCAGAGCTGAACTTATAACTGCCGCGGATATTTCTGGAGGTTCTAAACCTTGACAAAAAGCTTCTCCCCAACCTGAAAGTCCATCACTAGTTTTTATTTCTACAAGTGTGGCAGAGCGTTTATTTACCCAACCTTGAGAAAAAGCAAAAGGAACATCTAATTCTGACTTTATTATATGAATAATAATATCTGTAATTTTTATTCCCATTAAAGCTCTCCACTCATATTAAGATTGTTACTATATCAATACTATTATGTTAGATGCATTATTTATTTTTAATTCGTCCTTTTAGAGTAATTGGAAGTTGAGCTAGCATAAAAAGTCCAATTAAAGGTGTTAATACAAACACTTTTACAAAAATCCAATCTTCTGTGATTAAATTTCTCCAAGCCAATTCATTTATTATAGTAAGAAATAAAAAAAACATTCCCCATCTAAAACTTAATTTAAACCAAGTTTCATCATTTAGAAAAAATTGCGAACCAAAAAACTGTTTCATCATTGCTTTCTTATTAACAATTCCTACTAATAAAACAAAACTAAAAAACCCATTAAATATAGTCGGTTGTATCTTTACAAATTGGTCGTTATCAAACCAATATGCAAATAAGGTAAATAAAGCTGACATAAATATTGCAAATATCTGAAACTTAGAAATTCTTTTTTCTATAATATAAAAAGTTAACATAACGAAAAGGCTCAAGATCAGCGTAATAATAGCTGCAATTATTAAATTAAAATATTGAGTGCTTATAAAAAAACCAGTTAAAGGAACAATTTCAAAAAAAAATGCACTTAATCGCATTGTCTATTTCCTTTAATTTGTTTGTCCTAAAAGAGTTTTTGTAAAATCAGGGTTCTGACTATTTTTTCTGAGCCAAATATTGAAAAATAAATCAATAAACTCTATATCCTGTGTCTCAAGAACTTTTTCTTTATTAAAGTAAAATAAAGCATTATTTCTATTTTTTATACCAATAAAAACATCATTTTTTTTAATTTCTCTAAAAGCTTTATTTAGTAAAGTATCTAAATCCTTGAGATCTTTTTTTTTCAAATCTTTTTGCATTTGTATTTGTTTTATAGTTTCTTTAACAACATTTTCTTTTGAAATATCTCTGTTGTATTCCAAAATTAATGCAAACTTATTTTTTTCAATGTTTCCCGTTTCAGATAAAAGCTTAGCATCATAAATATCCAATAAAAAATATGTATATTTAGCCTTCCCAACTAATTTATAAGTTGTGAAGTTCTTTTCTAAGATATTTATGGTTGTCTGATTTTTTAGATAATCTTTTTTATCTTCTGCATAGGCATGACTTAGATTTAAAGCTATTAACATAGCAAAAAAATACTTAAAAAACATGCTGAAATTTACCAATTTTTCAAATTTAAAGATCCAATGTTGTCAGCAGTTTTCCCTCTTAAAAACACTAATGTTACTGATCCTATATTAATACCAAACTTGCTCACGTAAGCTCTGTTGATTGCTAGATCCTCGCTTTGTTGATAGATCCAATCATTAAAGTGAACTTTAATATTACTGCCCTTAATATTTAAATAAATATCATATGTCCAATTGAGTGTGTTACCTGATATTGATCCAAAAGCCTTGCCTTCTACGTCATCTGCATTCCCAACATAGCTGACTTTGTTATCATTGCTATCTATTTGTTTTTTGATTGTCCATATTCGCTTAGCTTTTTCTCCATCGTCATATAAAAAATCTTCATCTAATGTAAGGGTTTTATTATCAATTTTTCCTTTAATATTAACTCTGAATTGTCTTTTTAAGTTCCCAAATCTATCTTCAAAAATTCCATATGCTATAGTTTCGCCTTCAAAAAAAGCAAATAAATCTAACTTAGGTAAGTTTTTTTCAAATTGTTTCATATCTGTCTGAAAGCATCCTGTAAATAATAGGAAAAATGGGAAAATTAATAATAATTTGAATTTAAACATTGTTTCTTTAATAAAAGTCAAATTATACTCCAAAAATCTCTAAATAAATCTACTTATATTTTAATTTAATTTAATGACAAGTTTTTTTGACGATGTTGACTTGAATTAAGGCTAAACGCTTCTGCAAACAACTCATATGATTTTACTCTAGATGCCTCACTATGGCACCAACTTAATATTGCAATTTCATCAATATCATTTTTTTTAACTAGTTCTTTTATTTTATTCTTTGTAAAATCAACTTCACCGACAATCGCGTCTGAAAACATTAATTCATATTGTTCTTTCCAATTATTATCATGAATAATATTAAGAGCGTTATCTGGATCTGTAATAGGTCCAAGGTGACCAAAGTTTCTTCCTATTTTCCAAGCCGCCCTAGATGCAAAAAGGTATTTAGCTTCCTCCTGAGTTTTAGCAGTTAGTGCCCATAAGCATACGTTAACTAATGGTTCTTTTAACTTATTATTTGGACGAAATTCTGATTTATAAATTTTTATAGCTTCTTTAATACCTGAGCCATCTGTTATAAAGTGTGCAAAGCAATAAGGTATACCCAAATATGCAGCTAATTGTGCGCCATAATTAGAAGTGCCTAGCATCCAAATTTCTGGACTTGTATCAGAAGTGGGTTGAGCAACTAAATGTCTAAATGGATGACCTTCTAATAGTGGTTCATTAGATACCCATGCCATTAGATCTCTTACATGACCAGGAAACTGTTCGCTGTCATTTCTGCTGTTAGGATTTAATGCTAAAGCTGTTCTTCCATCCGAACCTGGTGCTCGTCCAAGACCTAAATCTATTCTGTTAGGTGCAATTGCTTCCAAAACCCTAAATTGTTCTGCAACTTTGAAGGGAGAATAGTGTGGTAACATTATGCCTGCACTTCCAATTCGTATATTTTTTGTTTGAGTGGCAATAGCCGCCATCAAAATTTCAGGTGCAGTACCTATTATTGATGGATGGTTATGATGTTCAGATACCCAAAATCTTTTATAACCAAGTTTTTCCGCTTTTTTTGCTAAGTTAATACTATCTTGAATTGTGATATGTTGAGGTTTGCCCTCAACAGCTACTGATTGTTCGAGAATAGAAACTTGCATTTAATCAACTCCAATAATTAATTTATCTTATAAATTTTAGCGGCATTTTTATAAAATAGCTTATTCTTTTCTTCGTCAGACATATCGTCAGATATTATTTTAAATGCATTCCACAAAGATCCATAGCTGCAAGAACCTTTATCAACAGGAAAATTACTTTCAAACATACATCTATCAACACCAAACATACTAATAGTTTCATAAATCCAAGGCTTCCATGCTTCAGATAGTTGAACAGATGTTGGAGGTGAAGGTTCTTCATGAAATTTAGCTCCATTTACAGCCATACCTAAACCTCCCAATTTGACATTAATATTGGGTAGTCTTGATAGTCTCATCATAGCTGTTCGCCATTCTCTATGAGTTAAAGCTTGTATTCCTTCATATTCACCTAAATGAATAGGTCCGCCAACATGATTAAGAATTATATTAAGATTTGGAAGTGCTCTAGCCACTTTCTCCATTTCGCCTAATTGAGTGTGATATATCCAAAAATCTAAAGATAAATTTGCATTTTGAAGACATTTAGCCCCATCAATAAAATTTGGGTGTAACATAAGGCCTAAGTCTGATTTAACAGCACCAGAAGAAATTCGGGCGTCAGGGTGAGAAGCTAAAAGCATTCTTATGCCTTTGAGTCGTCCTTTGCTTATTTCCAATCCCTTTTCAATTACAGGTTCTAACTTGTTACCAAAAGTTAAGTCCAGAGATCCGACGATAGCGGCATTTACCTTTACTGTATTATTAGGTATTAGATCGCTTCTTTTACCCTCATTTGTTGCGAATTCTATTTCTGTTAAAGGTTTATATTCATCTGCACCTTCTTTTGAATATATTTTAGTGTTGGAAGAACTCATTATGTAAACAGTCGATTTAATATTATGGCCTGAAACCTTAATATCATCTAGTAATTCTTCTACATAATATTTTCCAAAACCAACATCCCAAAGATGATGGTGTGGATCAATTATTGGAAGGTCTGGAAGTATAGGATCTTCTTTTAGTTGGTTTAGCCAATCTTCTCTAACTTCTAAGTGAGGTGATTCTATTTTTTCCATTTAAAATGCTCGGTATTAATTGAAAATTAATAATTTATTAACTATTCTCATAAATTATTGTCCTTTTATTTTGTTAGTGCAACGAAATTTTGATTAAGTTTTTAAATTTCAAATTTTGGAGAAAAGTTTAAATTATGACATCAAGTGTTAAAGTTAAGAAAAATTTTAAAAATATTAATGTATTTCCTATTGCAGGTGCTTTGGGAGCAGAGATTGAAAACATAAATCTTTCTGACAATCTGTCAGATGATGTTGTATCAGAAATTTATGATGCTCTTCTAACATATCAAGTAATATTTTTTAGGGACCAAAATTTTGAACCTGTTTCTCAACAAGCATTTGCTAAAAGAATTGGTACACCCATAGTTTATCCATTTGTTGCAAGCTTAGATGGATTTCCAGAAATAACACCCATATTAAAAAAAGAAACAGACACTAATAATTTTGGTGGTATTTGGCATAGCGATACAACCTACCAAGATAAACCTCCTATGGGGACAATGTTGTATGGAATTGAAATTCCAGCATTTGGAGGGGATACAGAATGGTCTAATCAATATTTAGCTTATGAAAGTTTATCTGAGGGAATGAAAAAGTTTTTAGATACCCTTCAAGGTGTAAATATATCAGGCAAAGCTAGAGTTGCTAAAACTCGGTCAGACATTATGAAACATGCATCTGTAGGACTTAAAGGTGATGAGTTAAAAGCAATACATCCAGTAGTAAGAACTCATCCTGAAACAAAACGAAAATCCTTATATGTTAATGAAGCGCATACAACAAATTTTGTAGGTATGACCGAAGAAGAAAGCACACCGATATTAGAGTTTTTATATAAACATCAAATTAAGTCTGAATTTACTTGTAGGTTTCAATGGAAACCAGGTTCTGTAGCTATATGGGATAATAGATGTACTATGCATAACCCAATAAATGACTATCATGGTCAAAGAAGGTTGATGCATAGGATCACATTTGCTGGAGATAAACCTAAGTAAGGAGAACAAAATGTCACAAGAAAATTATTTTAATAATATTAATGATTTGGATAGCGGTATTAAAAGAGTATTAGGGGATGGAATTTCTACAAGAATTTTTTGTGGTGATCAGACAATGTTATCAATTGTAACAATTGAGCCGAATGCCAAGGGTCAAATTCATTCACATCCCCAAGAACAATGGGGTTTTTTAATAGAAGGTTCAGGAATACGCATTCAAGATGGCCAAAAAATTGAAATAAAAAAAGGAGATTTTTGGCAAACACCCGGCGGTATTGATCATGGTATAATAGGGGGTGCAGAAGGTGCTAAAATATTAGATATTTTCAGTCCTCCCAGAGATGAATATAAAAAATCTGGCTCTGGTTTTGGCAATTAATTAATATAGGATATTATATGATACAAGTAGATTACTTTATGAGTCACGGAAGTCCTTGGACGTTTCTTGGTCATAAACGATTAGGAGAAATAATAAAAAAATATAAAGTTAAGCTAAATATGCGTCCTGTTAATTATGGAGAAATATTTCCTATATCAGGAGGTCTTCCAGTATCCAAAAGACCTGTTCAAAGACAAAAAATACGATTACAAGAATTAAAAAGATGGAGTAAATTTCTTGATATAAATTTAATTTCTCAACCAACTTCCTTTCCTTCAAAGTCTATGTTGCCATCTCTGTTAATTATAGCTTCTCAAATGATGAAAACAAACAAAGATTTTGAACTTGCTCATAATATTATGAATGCTTTGTGGGTTGAAGATTTAGATATAGATGATGAAAATGTTTTATTAAGTATTTTAAATAAAATGGATTTAAGTTCGCAAGAAATACTTTCATTAGCTAACAGTGAAGAATGTTCAAATACTATGCAAAGATTTACTAAGATTGCGATAGAAAAAAATGTTTTTGGTGCCCCAACTTTTATAATAGACGATCAAATTTATTGGGGGCAAGATAGATTAGATTTTGTTGATAGACACTTAGAAAGCTTAATCGAAGCCTAATAAAAGTTGTTTTTACTGCTAAAATTTAGTAAGATTCATTTGAACTAAAAAAGGTCTAATAATGGAAAAAAGCTTAAATACGAATAATAAAAATATAGTTGATTTAAAAACTGCTAGTGCAACAAAAGCTCAATTTAATTGGGAAGATCCTCTGTTACTAGATACATTAATTTCAGAAGAAGAAAGTCTCATTAAATCGACTGCTTATGACTATGCACAATCAAAGCTTATGCCCAGAGTTGAAGATGCCTTTTTAGACGAGAAAACAGATAAAGAAATTTTCAAAGAAATGGGACAACTCGGTCTCTTGGGTATTACTATTCCTGAAAAATACGGATGTGCTGGTGCTTCATATGTTTCATATGGGTTAGTAGCAAGAGAGGTTGAAAGAGTAGACTCTGGATATAGATCTATGATGTCAGTTCAATCTTCTTTGGTAATGCATCCTATATATGCATATGGAAGCGAACAACAAAAAGTTAAATATTTACCTGGCCTTGCTTCAGGTGAACTCATAGGGTGTTTTGGATTGACAGAGCCTGATGCTGGTTCTGATCCGAGTGCAATGAAAACTACTGCTACAAAAGTAAAGGGTGGCTATTCAATATCTGGTTCTAAAATGTGGATTTCTAACTCACCAATTGCTGATGTTTTTGTGGTTTGGGCAAAATCAAAGGAGCATGGTGATGCTATTAAAGGTTTTATTTTAGACAAAGGAATGGATGGCTTAACTGCTCCAAAAATTAAAGGTAAATTATCATTGAGAGCATCTATTACAGGAGAGATCGTAATGGATGAAGTGTTTGTTCCTGAAGATAATTTAATGCCTAATGTATCTGGTCTAAAAGGACCATTTGGTTGTTTAAATAGAGCAAGATATGGAATCGCCTGGGGTGTAATGGGAGCCGCAGAAGATTGTTGGTTTAGAGCAAGGCAATATACATTAGATAGAAAACAATTTGGTAAACCTTTAGCTGCAACTCAACTAATTCAAAAAAAACTTGCTGATATGCAAACAGAGATTACTCTTGGTTTAGGCGCAGCGCTCCAAGTTGGAAAACTTTTTGATCTAAATAATCTAGCTCCTGAGGCAATATCACTTATTAAGAGAAATAACTGTGGTAAAGCACTAGAAATTGCTAGAATGGCTAGAGATATGCATGGGGGAAATGGAATTCATGCTGAATACCAAGTAATGCGGCATTTAATGAATTTAGAAACTGTTAATACTTATGAGGGAACTCATGATGTTCATGCATTAATTTTAGGAAGAGCTCAAACAGGTATTCAAGCTTTTTTTTAATGAATTATTTTTTATATAATCAAGAATATTAATGTTAAATAGTATCTTTCTTATATTTTTTTTTCAATTAGTAGGAGAGTTTATTCAAAAATTCTTAGAACTTAGTATTCCTGGGCCTGTAATAGGTCTTTTTTTATTATTAATAATGTTATTATTGAGTAAAAAAAAATATTACAAAATACCTGTTAACTTTCAAATTAATCTTATTAATTCAGCAGAAAATTTATTAAATTATCTTCCATTACTATTTATTCCTGTTGGGGTAGGGGTTGTTATGCACTTGTCCTTACTAGAAGATAACTTAGTACCAGTTATGTTAGTAATAATTATTGGCACTCTATTAACGCTAGCCGTAACAGCATTTGTTATGGAAAGACTTTTAAAAGTAGTTAATAAAGATGATTGATCAACAGAAATTATATGAGATATGGGTTTATCTTCAGGCAGAACCTCTTTTTTGGCTTACACTTACAATTGGATCTTATCTTATTGCGGATTATTTTTACAGAAGATCAAATTTATTTCCACTCTTAAATCCAGTTGCTATAAGCGTTTTAATAGTTAGTGTAATCCTTTTAACTTTTGATATTCAATATGAACGTTATTTTGATGGTGCAAAATTCATTCACTTTTTATTAGGACCAGCGACTGTTGCTTTGGCAATTCCAATATATAAAAAATGGGATTTAATTTTATCAAATAGTAGGGCAATATTTATCTCTTTAATAATAGGTTCTGTTTTTGCAATTTTTATTACTTATGGTTTATCTTCATACTTTGAACTCCAACAAGAATTAATATTAAGTTTACTACCTAGAAGTGTTACGGCTCCTATTGCAATGGGTATATCAGAACTAATAGGTGGTATTCCATCACTAACAGCCATAATCACTATCATTACTGGCATTATAGGGGCCTCCCTAGGTATTTTCGTATTTGATTTAATGAAATTAAAAAAAATGGAAGCTCGGGGCTTTAGTCTAGGTCTTGCAAGTCACGGGGTTGGAACTGCAAGAGCAATGAGTAGAGATACAAATGCTGGAGTTTTTGCGGCCGTTGGAATGGGTTTAAGTGGCTTGGTTACCTCTGTAATTTTACCGCTATTTATAAAATTTATTTTCTAAAGTAGAAATATTTATAAGTAACTTATTTGATATTGAAGATTGTCTTCTTCTAAAATTTTTGTCACTTGAATGCAAGTATCTTAAAAATTTACTAACACGTTAATTTTTATTTATTCAATATAGTTCCTTTAATATTTTCAATAATGTTCACTTTTAATTTTTTTTTCTTCATCTCAGTTTTAATCTTTAAAATTTTGAATATTAGCTTATCATAATTTTGTATAGAGACTTATTAGTTTCATGAACCAAGCAAATCAACTTAAGTAAGGTATAAGAATGTCTGAAGTTAAAAGGAAACTAGCCACTATTCTTGCAACTGATTGTGTTGGTTTTAGTAAACATATGGAATCTCAAGAAGAAAAAACATTAATAAATCTGAAAGCATGTAGAGATATTATAGACCCACTAATTACAAAATATGGTGGTCGTATTTTTCATACTGCCGGAGACTCAGTTATTGCAGAATTTGATAGTCCAGTTCAGTCAGTTA
>JADHQW010000050.1 GCA_016777705.1 Alphaproteobacteria bacterium
GGGATGGGATGCTTTTGGGCTTCCTGCAGAAAATGCAGCTATTGCAAATAAAACACTCCCTTCAGAATGGACGAATTCCAATATAAAAAGTATGAAGATACAGCTTAAACAAATGGGGCTTTCCTACGATTGGAATAGAGAGCTGGCAACTTGTGACCCCGATTATTATAAGTTTGAGCAAAAGATGTTTTTAGATTTTTATAAATTGGGTATTGCTTATAAAAAAGAAACTTGGGTTAATTGGGACCCCGTTGAACAAACCGTTTTAGCGAATGAACAAGTTGTTGATGGATGCGGCTGGCGTTCAGGTGCTCGAGTTGAAAAGAAAAAAATGAATGGATGGTTTTTGAAAATCTCTGCATTTGCAAACGACTTACTTAATGAAATTGATAACTTAACATCTTGGCCTGATAGAGTTAAAACTATGCAACGAAATTGGATTGGTAAGAGTAAAGGTGCCACTCTAAAATTTAAAGTTAACAATTCAGATAAAGAAATTGATATATTTACTACAAGACCAGACACAATATTTGGAGCTACTTTTATAGCTATTTCACCTCAACACCCTCTTGCACTCGAAATCGGTAATAAGGATAATGATGCTCTAGACTTTATAAAGTTTTGTGAAAAACAATCAACTTCAGAAATTGATATAGAAAAAGCTGAAAAATTTGGATATGAAACTTCTCTTACTGCATCTCATCCTTTCAAAACGGATTTTAAGTTAAAAATATTTATAGCTAATTTTATTTTAATGGATTACGGAACAGGTGCAATTTTTGGCTGTCCTGCACACGATCAACGAGATTTTGATTTTGCCAAAAAATATAATTTAGAAATAATTGAAGTTGTAAAAAATAAAGTTTCAGAAATTGAAAGTGATTTACCGTATATTGGCGATGGCACTCATATTAATTCTGATTTTCTAGATGGATTAAATATAGAAGATGGGATTAAATTAAGTATAAAGAAATTAGAAAAATTAAATATTGGCAAAGAAACTACAACTTTTAGAATACGTGATTGGGGAGTGTCCCGTCAAAGATATTGGGGCTGTCCTATCCCAATTATTTTTTGTGATAGTTGTGGAGAAGTTCCAGTTCCTGAAGAAAGTTTACCCATTACTTTACCTCTAGATATAAACTTTGAGTCAAATGGAAATCCATTAGAAACACACCCAACATGGAAGTTTACTAATTGTCCAAAGTGTAATAAAGATGCAATAAGAGAAACAGACACATTTGATACTTTTTTCGAATCAAGCTGGTATTTTGCTAGATTTACTGATTTAAACCCTCTTAAAGCTTTTTCCGATGAAGCTATTAAATATTGGATGCCAGTAGACCAGTATATAGGTGGAGTAGAACATGCTGTGATGCATCTTCTCTATTCACGTTTTTTTATGCGTGCATTAAAGGCAGTTAAATCAATAAATATAGAAGAACCCTTTAAGTCTTTACAAACACAAGGTATGGTATGCCATCAAACTTTTATTACAGAAGACAAACAGTGGTTATTTCCGAATGAGGTAATAAAAGAAAATAACAACTTTTTGCATGCAGAAACTAAAAGGCCAGTGTTTGCTGGTCGAACAGAGAAAATGAGTAAATCAAAGAAGAATGTTGTTGACCCACAACAAATTATTTCTAATTTCGGTGCCGATACAGCACGTTTTTTTATGTTATCTGATTCACCACCTGATCGAGATATGGAATGGTCAGATGCAGGTATTGATGGTTCTTGGCGATTTTTAAATAAGCTATGGAAATTTGTACTAAATCTCAAAAATTTTGAAAATGATGAAGAATTACTAAAAAATCCGTCTAAACAAAATAAAGAATTACTAACTGTTTTAAATGTTACCATAAAGGACATTACTAAAAATATTGACAATTTTCACTTCAATAATGCCATAGCTTCAATTAGAACATTATTTAATGCAATTATATCTTATAAAATTACTAATGTGTCTGACGAAGCAGTGGTTTTATATACAACAAAAAAACTATTAATACTTATAAATCCTATGGTTCCTCACATTGCAGAAGAATTATGGGCTACATTAGGTAATTCTAAAATGATATGTGATCAAGCTTGGCCTGAAATTGATCACCTTTATTTGAAAAAAAATAATATTGAAATTCCAGTTCAGGTAAACGGTAAAGTGAGGGCTGTAATAGATGTCCCTTTTGATACTAATAAGCTAGATTTAGAAAAAATTGCCATGAAAGAAAAAAATGTTTTAAAGTTTTTGAATGGTATTCCAAAAAAAGTTATAACAGTACCTAACCGTGTCGTTAATTTTGTTATTTAAAATGGTAACTATATGTTTTTTATTAAAATAAAAGTATTAATATGTTTTTTGTTATTATTAAGTGGATGTGAATTTTCTAAATATCAATCAACAAATCTAAAATACACTCATAATATAAACATAGAAACTCCAAATAATAAATATGACATGTTGCTTAAGAAACATTTGGATAGATTATTTAATAATCGACCTAAAAAAGATACTAACTTTATTCTTAAATCTAATATATCATTTACATCAAATGAAACATTGTCTGTAAGTGGTTTGAATGTTCTTCAATCTACAAAAGGCACTGTTCGATATTCTCTTATTGATTCAAAATCAGGAAAAATTTTAATGTCAGGTTCCGTTGTTACTTTTCCTGCACTAAGTTCTTCATCTAGCTCTCTATACACTAATGATGTTAGTCTCCAACATATCAAAGAGAGACTTATTCTTAGTTCAGCAAAAAAGTTATATTTAAAAATTAAGCTAATTATGAAAAAATTAAATTGAAAATTAAGTCAGATAATTTTTTAACCTCACTAAAAAATAATAATTCATATAAAATAGTTTTATTGCACGGACCAAACCATGGCCTAGTTAATTTACTTTACAACAAAACTATTGATGTTTTATCAATTGATTTAAATGATCCATTTAGTGTTTCTAAAGTGGATGGAAATGATTTTAAAGAAAATCCTACTATATTAAATGACAGTATTTCAACATTTAGTATGGGAAAAGATAAAAGAATCGTCCTATTAGATCTTACATATATAACAATTAATAAAACCGTAGAAAATATTATTTTAAATACAATAAAAGAAAATAATAATGATTATTTACTTTTAATAAAAGCCAATAATTTAGGTTCAAAAAATGACCTAGTTAAATTTATTGAAAATTTAGATTATGGATTTTTAGTACCTTGTTATGAAGAAAATTCTAATAATGTAAAAATAGATATATCTAGATTATTTAATAAGTATGGGTTTAATTTTTCTACTGATTTTATCTTCATTTTAAGTACAAAGTTTAACCCTGATACTTTAATCAATTTAACAGAACTTAAAAAATTAGAGAGTTTTTTAATAGATAACGAAAATATAACCGAAGAATCAATCTTAACGCTCATTACTGATAATATAGATTTAAATTTTAATAAAATTATACAATTATGCACGAGTGGAAAAATTAAAGAATCATTATTTTATTTAGATAAAATTTATGAAAATTCTTCTTCAGCTATTAATATAACTAGATTATTCATGAAACATTTTAAGATAATAGAAAAAATTCTCTTAAAAGTTGAAAATGGATCAAATCTTTCAGAAACTATAAACAATACAAGACCCCCCATTTTTTTTAAAGACCGGCCGCTATTAACTACTCAATGTAAATTATGGAGTTTAAAAAAAATTAATCTTATTTTTAAGAGATTGATCGAAATTGAATTAAAATGTAAATCCAGCATCTATCCGGATAAAATATTAATTTCTCAATTTATATTGTCAACGGCATTGATGGCTAAGAATTCTGCTAGGACTTGATTTTTTTAATGATATAATTAAATTCAGACAAATTTTTACAATCTAAGCTTATACTTCCTGCATTTTTGTTAGAGTCATAGTTAATATTTACTTTTATACCGGTAATTTCTAGTAATTCTTTTTCTAAGTTCACTATATCTATTTCTTTTTGTAGTTTAGGTTTTAAAGATTTTGCCTGTCCTTGTTTTACAAGTTTTTCAACTTGCCTCGATGTTAATTTATTTTTCACTATTATATCTAATAAATGATCGCAATCACTATGGCCTATTAGTGGTCTTATTTGCCCTATCGTCAATTTGTTCTGAATTAAACAATCTTTAGCTAACTCTGATAAAGATAATAGTCTAATTATATTTGCTATATGTGATCGTGATTTTCCGACTGCTTGTGCAACATCGTCCTGTTTATAATTATATTTATTGATTAAGGATTGATAACCTTCTGCCTCTTCAATTGGATTTAGTTCAGATCGTTGTATGTTTTCTACTAAAGATAATTCTGCTATCTTTTCATCTTCTACGTCATCTCTAATAATTGAAGGTATTTCATGTATTTTAGCTAGTTGAGATGCTCTCCATCTTCTTTCTCCAGCAATGATGAAAAACTCATTTTTCTTATTTTCCTTAGATTTCAATATTATAGGCTGAATAACACCCTGTTTTTTTATTGATTTTGCTAATGATTCTATTTCAGATTTATCAAAAGTTTTTCTTGGTTGCCAAGGTCCTGGCTCTATAAATTCGACAGGCACCATTTTAAATTTATCATTAACACTGCTATCTGAAAAAATTGCTTTTTTTTCAAATTCGTTACCTAATAGGCTTGATAACCCACTCCCTAATCCAGTATTCTTAAAATTTTTATTTTTTTTCATTATAAGTCTTTCTCTTGATTTATAATTTCGCCTGCTAAAGAAGCATATGCTTGTGAACCAGGGCAAGATATATCATACATAAGAACAGGTTGGCCATAACTTGGAGCTTCTGATACTCTTACATTTCTTGGAATAACAGTTTTAAAAACTTTATTATTAAAATGACTTTTTACATCCTTAGAAACCATTTCAGAAATTTTGTTTCTTTTGTCATACATAGTTAAAAGTATGCCTTGCAAAGCAATATCTTTATTAAAATTATTTTTAACAGAATCAAATGTGTTTATTAATTGCGTTAATCCTTCTAAAGCATAATATTCCGTTTGAAGTGGTATTATTAAACTATTCACAGCACATAAAGCATTTAAAGTTATCAGACCTAATGATGGTGGACAATCTATAAATATGTAATCATACTCACCCTTAATTTTTTTAATTAGGTTGTTAATGAGATATTCTCTATCTTCAACGTTTACAAGTTCCTGTTCAAGAGCCGATAAATTTGGTGAAGTAGGAATAATATCAAGTTTTGGTATCATGGTAGATTTAATTGAATCTACTATATTATTTTTTCCACAAATAACCGAATATAGATCGATATCTCTTTCATTATATTTAATTCCAAAACCTGTGCTGGCGTTTCCTTGAGGGTCGGAGTCAATAATTAGTGTACGTCTATCACATGCTGCTAGAGCAGTGGCTAAATTAATTACAGATGTAGTTTTGCCTACACCACCTTTTTGATTAGCAACTGCTATAGTTTTATTTAATTTATTTTTCATCTGTAATACTTAACACATTTACTTTACTTATATACACAATTTTACCTAATTCATCAGTAATAGATTGATATATTTTATAATCTATATTTCTTGTTTTACTAATCTCTAAAAGCTCATTTTTATATGATTTACCCTTTAAAAACAATAGGTTAGGGAAATAGTTCAGATTAGATGGTTTTTTTTTCATATAGTTTTCTACATATTTAATTAACTTATTAAGAGGCGCCAAAGCTCTTGCCATTATTAGATTAGGTTTTAAAAAGCTTAAATCTTCAATCCGACAATTATAAATTTTAATATTAGTTTCTGACAGCATTGCTACTTCACGAATAAAAGTACACTTTTTTTGATCTGATTCTACGATATTTATGTTATTATTGCCCATCATGGCTAGTATCAAACCAGGAAAACCTGCTCCTGAACCAAAATCTAATATATTTCCACTAATATTTTTAGTAAAACGATATAACTGACCTGAATCAAGAAAATGTCTAACCCATATATTATCAAGAGTAGAGTTGCTAATTAAATTTATTGAATTTTGCCATTTAAACAATGTTTCGTGATATATTTTAAATTTTTCATATGTTTCACGTGAAACATATAAATGGGAACAAAAACTTTCATAAGAATTAATTTCCACTGAAATTTTTTTCTTTTGGTTGTTTTTTTAAATATCTCAAAAGTAATAAAGTAGACGTAGGGTTAAACCCTGGAAGTTTGGCTACTTGCGCAATTGTATTAGGTTTTACTTTGTTTAAAATATCCCTAGCTTCATTTGATAGGCCTTTTACTTTATTGAAATCAACATTTAAGGGTATGCTAATGTTATTTTCCTTTTGATATGCATTAATATCTTCTTGTTGTCTTTTTAAATAGACATTATATCTACAGTCCGTTTCCAATTGAGAGTGCAAATTATTAGATATTTTCTTTAAATCAGGCCACAAAGAAAATAGGTCTTTGATATGATATTCACCAGATGACAAGATGTCTTTCGGCTTACGAGATTGTCCAGTTCTAGTAAACGGCAATTCATATTTCTTTAACTCACTTGGTTTTGCTGTCAATTTATCCATAATTTCATTTGCATGTTTAAGCTCATTATTTTTTATATCCCAAAGAACTTTTCTTTTATTTCCAATAACACCAAACTTAATTCCTTTTTCAGTCAACCGTTGATCAGCATTGTCAGATCTCAATAATAATCTAAATTCCGCTCTTGACGTAAACATCCTATATGGTTCTGGGGCTCCCCTTGTTATTAAATCATCAATCATAACGCCAATATAAGCTTCAGATCTGTCTAACAAAAACCACTTAGGATTAATGTTTAGTTTAATCGACGCGTTAATTCCAGCAATTAAGCCTTGAGCAGCCGCTTCTTCATATCCAGTAGTTCCGTTTATTTGCCCTGCAAAAAACAAACCTTTAATTTCCTTAACTTCAAGAGAGCTGTTTAAAGCTCGTGGATCCATATAATCATATTCTATAGCATAACCATATTGACTAATTTTAACGTTTTCTAGACCAACTATGGTTTTAACAAAATTATCCTGAACATGTTTGGGTAAGCTTGTAGAGATACCATTTGGATACACTAAAGAGCTATCTAAACCTTCGGGCTCCAGAAAAACTTGATGCGAATCCTTGTTATTAAACCTATTTACTTTATCTTCTATACTTGGACAATATCTAGGACCGGAACCCTCAATCGAGCCTGAATACACTGGAGATAGATTAATATTATCAGATATTATTTTATGTGTATTTATGTTAGTTCTTGTAATACCACAATCAATTTGTTTAACCTTTATCTCACTGTTCAAAAAAGAAAATGGGACTGGAATTGGGTCCGCTGATTGCATTTCAACTTTTTTCCAATCAATACTTGATTTTTCTAATCTTGGCGGCGTACCTGTTTTCAATCTTCCAATAGGCAAACCTAATTGTCGTATCTTTTTAGCAAGAATTTCTGAAGATTTATCACCAATTCTGCCTGCAGATATTTTTTCATCTCCTATATGAATTATTCCTCCTAAAAATGTTCCTGTTGTTAAAACAACAGACTTGCAGAGGTAAACTTCATCATTTTGAAGAACAACACCTTTAATTTCCTTTTTAGAAATTTTTAGGTCTTTAATTGTTCCCTGAATTATTGACAAATTTTCTTGCTGTTTTAATAGTAAATTTATAGCTTTTTTATAAAGTTTCCTATCTGCTTGAGATCTTGGGCCGTGAACAGCCGGACCCCTTGATCGGTTAAGCATCCGAAATTGAATTCCTGAACTATCAATCGCTCTTGCCATTAGTCCATCTAAAGCATCTATTTCTCTTACTAAGTGGCCCTTACCTAATCCACCTATAGCTGGATTACATGACATTTCACCAATTGTTTCAATATTCATTGTTATTAGAGCAGTTTTAGAACCCATTCTAGAAGATGCTGCTGCTGCCTCAATACCAGCATGCCCTCCTCCAATAACAATTACGTCAAAACTCTTCATTCTTAACCTTTATTTCTTATTTACCAATACAAAAACTACTAAATATATCGTCTAAAATTTCTTCGACGTCAATATTATTAGTTATAGAACCAATAGCCGTAGCTGCTACTCTCAAGTCTTCCGCTACCAATTCGGGATTAATGTTTAAGTTAGATAAGGAAGCTCTTTTTAGCGCATCAGAGGCTCTTTTAACAGCTTGAACATGCCTCTCTCTTGTAAGTAATGCGTTTTCTTTAGGCTCTAATGATTTTAAATGTTTTGTAATCATTTTTATTAATTTATCAATACCTGTGTTTTCTTTTACAGAAATTTCATGAACGTTTTTTTTGTTTAATTTACCTAAATCTGACTTTGTATGAATTAAAATTGTTTTCGATGACTTCTTTATTTCAGTGAAATCAAAATTTTCATTGTCTGATAAAATCAAAATTAAATCGGATTTATCTGCTTTCTGAATTGCATTTTTTATGCCTATTTTTTCTATCTCTGACTTTGTTGATCTTATACCAGCAGTATCATTAAGAATGATCGGATATCCATCAAAATCAAGTAGTACTTCTAACACATCTCTTGTTGTGCCAGGTTCCTTAGTAACTATCGCGACGTTTCTATCTGATAAAAAATTAATTAACGAGCTTTTTCCTACATTAGGTCGTCCAATTAGAGTAATTACAAAACCATTTCTTAATCTTTCCCCAAATGAACTAGATTTGATTGATAGTTTCATATCTGTCAG
The DNA here is from genome assembly GCA_016777705.1 of Alphaproteobacteria bacterium. Lineage (GTDB taxonomy): Bacteria > Pseudomonadota > Alphaproteobacteria > Puniceispirillales > Marisalimonadaceae > Marisalimonas. The sequence continues at coordinate 8,746 of JADHQW010000050.1, forward strand.
TAAATCAATAATGTTTTCAGCAAATAATCTTTCAAGGTCAAAGGGGAGGTCTTCGTCTGAAAAATCGATTAATGCTTCTAATTTTGATAATAAAAATACAATATTAGTTCTCCAAGAACTGATTTTTTCTGATAAAACTCCCTCAAAGTGAGACATAGATATTTTAAATTGATTTTCTGTTTCTGCATTAATTAAATCGTTAAGACCTTCTGCTTGTGTCAAATCAATGATTCCATTGAGAAAAGCTCGTTTAGTATACTCTCCAGGCTCAGCAATACGAAAATTTTTCTGCTTACCTAATGTTTGAAAAATCTTCTTTTCTATCACTAAACTGCCGTGTAGATGTAACTCTATTATATTTTCACCAGTCGCAGTATGAGGACCTGGAAAAAATATAACTAAAGCATTGTCAATTATTTGATTGTTATGATCAAGTAATTTTCTTAAAGACGCTAATCTTGGCTGAGTTGGCTTAAATGAGAAAATTAAAGGCACAATGTTAGCGTGCTCACCTGATATCCTAATAATTTTTAAAGCGCTTTTTTGAAAGTTAGAAGCAGATGAAAATATAGTATCCAAATTATTATACTTTAAAGGTTAAATTTGTTTCACGTGAAACATTAATTTATTTGTTCATAGCCCTAAAGAAGTCTTCATTAGATTTACTCTGTTTAAGTTTATCGGCTAAAAAATCCATAGCGTCGACTGGGCCCATCTGCATCAATATTCTTCTAAGAACCCACATTCTAGACAAGGTATCTTTCTCCACTAAAAGCTCTTCTTTTCTTGTTCCTGATTTTGTTACATCTATTGCAGGGAATGTCCTTTTATCAGAGAGTTTCCTATCCAGGATAACCTCGCTATTGCCTGTGCCCTTGAATTCCTCAAATATTACTTCATCCATTCGAGATCCTGTTTCTACTAAGGCTGTGGCAATAATAGTAAGAGAGCCTCCATCTTCTATATTTCTAGCTGCTCCAAAAAATCTTTTAGGTCTTTGTAAAGCGTTTGCGTCAACGCCACCAGTTAAAACTTTTCCACTAGATGGTATAACTGTGTTGTATGCTCTTGCTAGCCTTGTAATAGAATCTAAAAGTATAACTACATCTCTTTTATGCTCAACCAAGCGTTTAGCTTTTTCTATAACCATGTCTGTAACCTGAACGTGACGAGATGCAGGTTCATCAAAAGTTGAACTGATTACTTCCCCATCAACAGACCTTTGCATATCTGTAACCTCTTCTGGTCGTTCATCAATTAATAAAACAATTAAATATATCTCTGGATGATTCTTTGAAATAGATTGGGCAATAGATTGTAACATCATAGTTTTACCTGTTCTTGGAGGTGCCACTATTAATCCACGTTGACCTTTTCCCATTGGTGCAACCATTTCTACTACTCTAGTAGTTATATCTTTATTTTCTGGATCAAATTCAGTTTCAAAGTTTATTTTAGATTGTGGATATAGGGGTGTTAAATTATCAAAATTTATTCTATGTCTTACAGATTCTGGTTCTTCAAAATTTATCGTTTCAACTTTTAATAAAGCAAAGTATCTTTCCCCATCTTTTGGAGCTCTTATTTTCCCTTCTACTGTATCACCCGTTCTTAAACTGAATTTTCTAATTTGACTTGGGGATATATATATATCATCAGGACCAGCTAAATAATTAGACTCCGGTGATCTCAAAAAACCAAAGCCATCAGATAAAACCTCAAGAACACCATCTCCGTAAATACCAATATCATTTTCTGCTAGTCTTTTTAAACAAGCAAACATCATATCCTGCTTACGCAATGTACTTGCGTTTTCTATTTCTAAACTTTCAGCATAATCAAGTAAATCAGCTGGATTTTTTGCTTTTAATTCTTTTAAGTGCATCTTTTTCTCTTTAGTGGGAAATGTTGAATTATATTTGGAGATTTGGTTTAATTATAATTAAAGAAATAATTAAAATCATTAAGACAGTTGGTACTTCATTAATTTTTCTGTAAAAATTTGAAGATTTTGATCTATAACCCTTTTTAAAGTTTTTGTAAAGAATAGATAAATAAAAATGAAAAACAGTAAGAAAAACGACAAAAAATAGCTTTAATATAAAATAAACCTCACTCACTACATAACTATTGTCATAAACTAATAAAAATCCAAAAATATATGTTAAAACCATTGCAGGTTTCATAATAATTTTTAAAAGTCTTAACTCCATAAGTAAGAAAGTCTTGTCTGTTTCACTTTCATATTTAGTATCATGGTGATATACGAACAAGCGAGGTAGATATAATAATCCTACCATCCATGAAATAACTGAAAGTAAGTGTAATGTTTTTATTATATCATAATACAAATTACAACCTATATTTCGAATTCTTTAACAATTTCAATTACTTGTTTGACGCTGTCTATTCTGCATTCAGGTGTAAGACCATGACCAACGTTAAAAATAAACTTTCTGTCTTTCATTTTTTTCAATATACTTTCAACATTTTCTCTAAGAAACGGATTATGCTCCGGAATAAGAGATGATGGATCGAGATTACCTTGTATAGCAATCGATGGATTTATATTTTCTAATGCCCAAGATAAATTTACAGTCCAATCTAATGCAACACAATCAACATTACTTTCATATGAGTACTTAATTAGAGATCCTCCAGATTTAAAAGGAAAACCAATAACAGGAATATTAA
>JADHQW010000051.1 GCA_016777705.1 Alphaproteobacteria bacterium
GCCTCAGCTGGAGAAATTTTAGAAGCCTTCCAAGCTGGAAATATACTAGCTAATAAAGTAAGAAAAATTGAAATACATATAACTATCAAAACTTCATTTATATTTATATTAGATGGAAGTTTTGATAAAAAATAAATTTCAGCAGAAAAAAGCTCTTGATCAAAAATAGAAGTAATTAATTGTCTTATTTTCTCTATATTCATTGAAACAAATACTCCAAGTAAAACTCCAACAAAAGTACCTAAAAAACCAATTATAGATCCCGTTAACATAAATACTTTTATAATCAAATATTGTGATGCACCCATCGTTCTCATTAAAGCTATGTCAGCTTTTTTTGTTTGCACTAACATAATCATTGAAGAAATAATATTGAAAGCTGCGACTAAAATTATAAGAGTAAGGATTACAAACATAACATTTTTTTCAACGGCTAATGCATTCATAAATGAAGAGTTTCTTTTTTTCCAATCTATAACTATTAAATTTTTATTTAATTTAGACTGCAACTGTAAATTCACAGACGAAGTTAATTTTTGATCTTTTAAAAAAACTTCTATTCCATGAGCTATATTATTAGTAGATAAAAAAAGTTCTGCTTTTTTCCAAGGAATGAAAATAAAATTATTATCATACTCATACATTCCCATATCAAAAAAACCACCAACCTTAAAGTTTTGATTAACTGGCATAACACCTAAGGCAGTTTCTATTCCATTCGGAGAAATTAATGATATATAGTCACCAACTTTAAGATTTAGTTTTTGACCTAATCTATAACCCATAATTATATTGTGTTTGTCTTTAAAGTTACTAATTGTTGATTGATTTAATGATTTCCATAATAATTTTTTTGCAGCTAAATCTGACCATTTACTTCCTCTAATAATAACACCTGAAATAGAATTTTTATTTTTAGCTAGAGCTTGACCTTCAAGATGAGCTGTAACAGCAACAACATTTGGAGTGTCTAAGATCTTGTTTATGATTTTAGTATAATTAGGGATAGTTCTTTCATTTTTACTGTATATTATTAGATGCCCATTAATACCCAAAATTCTGTCAACCAATTCAGTTCTAAAACCGTTCATCACTGACATTACAACAATGAGTGTCGCAACTCCTAACATAATTCCTAGTAACGAAAACCAAGCGGATATAGAAATAAATCCTTCGACACGTCTAGATTTAATATATCTAAAGGAAATCATTCGTTCAGTTTCATTAAAAATAAAAAAACTCAACTTATTAAATACTTTTACTATTAAAAAAATTTAATAATTCAGAATAAGACAATTTGTGCGTTTCTCCACTTTTTCTATTTTTCAAATCATATACTTGGTCCTTAATTCCATTTGGGCCAACAATGATTTGATAAGGTAAGCCAATTAAATCAGCTTTTGCTAATTTTGCACCGGCTCTGTCATTAGTATCGTCATAAAGCACAGTATTACAGTTTTTTCTTAAATATGAATATAAATCTGAACAAATTTTATCACATTGATCGTCACCACTTTTCAAATTAATAATGTTGTAATCCCATGGCGTAATCTCTTTAGGCCAAATTATACCACTTTTATCGTGGTTCGCTTCAATTACTGCTCCAACCAATCTTGATAAACCTACTCCATAAGAACCCATATAAACAGGAATATTTTTTCCTTTATCGTTGTTTACATTGGCATTCATAGGAGTAGAGTACTTCTGTCCAAAATGAAAAATATGACCTACCTCAATACCTCTTGCTTTAATTATATGATTATCATTATTAGTAAAATTTTCATGATTATGTTTTTCTTCTGTAGCTGCATAAAAAGAAGTATACTTGTCTACAATTGGCTGAAGATTATCATTATAATTTACGTTACCTGACAATCCTTCAAAATTTATAAAATCTTTTTCTAAATAAACTTCGCTCTCTCCAGTTTCAGCCATAATTATAAACTCATGACTTAGATCACCTCCAATCGGTCCGGTGTCAGCTTTCATAGGTATTGCTTTTAAACCCATTTTTTTGAATAACTGCATGTATGCAATAAACATTTTATTATATGAGATAATAGACGACACATAATCTACATCAAATGAATAGGCATCTTTCATTAAAAATTCTCTGCCTCTCATAACACCGAATCTTGGTCTTAATTCGTCTCTGAACTTCCATTGAGAATGAAAAAGTATCAATGGTAATTCTTTATAACTTTTAATATGAGTTCTAAAAATTTCAGTTACTAATTCTTCATTGGTAGGTCCATACAATAAATCTCTTTGATTTCTATCTACTATACGAAGCATTTCCTTACCATAATCTTCGTATCTACCAGATTCTTTCCAAAGTTCTGCAGACTGTAGAGTTGGCATTAATATTTCATTAGAGCCAGCATTAATCATTTCGGTATTACAAATAGCTGTAATTTTATCTAAAATTATTTTTCCTAATGGTAACCAAGAATAAATACCTGAAGAAGATTGTTGAATCATACCTGATCTTAACATTAGGATGTGAGAGGCAATTTCTGCTTCTTTAGGATTTTCTTTTAATATTGGAAGAAAAAAATTTGATAATAACATGTTATATTGGTCCTAAGTGTATCTTAAAATACTTAATTTAAACAAAACTAAGTTGATTGATAGTTTATAGATGTATAAATTATAATCTATGGAATTATTGTTAGGACATCAACATGAAAGAACCCCATAATAAACTATTTTCTATAAATAGCTATCCAAGAGTTAGAATGCGTAGAAATAGAATGCACAAATTTTCTAGGCGACTTGTTTCAGAAAATAATTTAACAGTTGATGATTTAATTTACCCAATTTTTATAACTTATGGTTTAAATAAAAAAGAAAAAATTAATTCTATGCCTGGTATTTATAGATTTTCTTTAGATAGGTTAGAAACCGAAATTAAGTATATTTCTTCATTAAATATACCTGCTATTGCATTTTTTCCACAAACAGAAAATAAACTTAAAACTTCAGATGGAAGAGAAGCAGTCAACAAAAATAACTTAGTGTGTGAAGCTATTCGAATATCTAAGAAAGTAAACCCTGAACTAGGTATAATTTGCGACGTTGCTCTTGATCCGTACACTGATCATGGTCATGACGGAGTTATAATTGACAATCATATTGATAATGACAAAACACTAGAGATATTATGTCAACAATCTTTAATACAAGCCGAAGCAGGATGCAACATAATAGCTCCAAGTGACATGATGGATGGACGAGTAGGATTAATTAGGGACACTTTAGACAAAAATGGATTTATAAATGTCCAAATAATGTCATACGCTGTAAAATATGCTTCTGCATTTTACGGTCCCTTCAGAGACGCAGTTGGTTCATCTATAAATTTGTCTAACAAATCCAAAAATAGTTATCAGATGGATCCTAAGAATTCAGATGAGGCTCTTAGAGAAATAGAACTAGATTTGAATGAAGGAGCGGATATGGTTATAGTTAAACCAGGAATGCCATATTTAGACATTATTCACAAAGTTAGAGAAAATTTTAAAGTACCAACTTATGCCTACCAAGTTTCAGGTGAATATTCAATGATAAAAGGAGCTATTGATAAAGGATGGTTTGATGAAGAGAAAATAATTTTTGAAAGTCTTATAGCCTTTAAACGCGCTGGTTGCAATGGTATTATAACATATTTTGCACCTTACGTAGCTGAAATATTAAACAACAGGAAAATATAAATTTATTATTCAATAAGTCGTATATAAAAATATGATAGATATCAAACCAAAAAGTGTTTTAGAACAACCTATTTATATGCTCACAAAGGCGACACCTTGCCCTTATTTAGAGGGTAAGGTTGAGAAAAGAATTGCCACTGATATTACTCATAATGTAGATATTCAAGATGAATTAGCGTTAAATGGATTTAGAAGAGTTGAGAACTGGATGTATAGACCAGTTTGCGACAATTGCAGTGCTTGCAAATCTTATAGAGTTGTAATAGATAAATTTGAACTCACTAAAAGCTTGAAAAGAATTCACAAAAAATTAGGTGAAGTAAATTTCAAAATTATAGAAAATAAAGCCACACGTGAACATTATGATCTTTTTAAAAAATATCAATTCCAAAGACATAATGGGGGATCAATGGCTGATATGGATGAGGATGACTTTGTTTCTATGATTGAAACATCGCCTATTAAAACTTTTTTAATGGAATTTAGAGACAAGTATAATAAGTTGATTGGTGTTATTTTATTGGATGTTAATGATACTACTTTGTCAGCAGTTTACAGTTTTTTTGAACCGAATTATAAACAAATAGGTTTAGGAAATTTTATGATTTCTCAGTGCTTAATATATGGAAAAAAGAATAATTTTAAATATTTATATTTAGGCTATTATATTAGTCAAATTACTAGCATGGCTTATAAAATTAGGTTTAAACCTGGGCAAATTTTAGATAATAACGAATGGGTGGATTTATAAACTTACTCCCCTATGGCAGCTCCATCACTTCTTTGATCAAATGCACCTTCAACTAAGTTGTCAGAATGTCTTACAATTGCACCAGCATGACCCATCATTTCATCAAAATCATCAACAATTTCAATATTATGACCTATTTTTTTAAGTTTTTGTATGGTTTTACTAGAAAATCTATTTTCTATTTTAAGAGATGTAGTTTCATCTCCCCAAGTTTTTCCTAATAACCATCTAGGTTCGTTAATTGCTTTTTGCAGATTTTGATTTTGATATGCATATCTTGAAAAAATAGTTGCCTGAGTTTGAGGTTGGCCCTCTCCTCCCATTGTTCCATAAGATAAAACTCGGCCATCATCAAAATGAGCTAAAGCAGGTTGAATTGTATGAAACGGCTTTCTACCTGGGATTAGTTTATTAAAATGATTTTTATCCAAAGAAAAACTAACACCTCTATTCTGCATGGTAATGCCAGTCTTAGGTAAAATCAAACCAGAACCAAACTCCCAATAAATACTTTGAATGAAACTAACAGAATTACCATAATTATCAGAAGCCCCTAACCAAACAGTATCACCTCCAACTGCAGCATCAGGCCAAGGCATAGCTATATTAGGATCAACATTTTTAGACAGATCTTTTATAAAATCATTGATAAGAAAATCATTTACATCTTTTTCCATATATTTAGGATCACAAATATACTTATCTCGTATTTTAAAAACAACTTTCGTTGCTTCTACAATATTGTGGATAAAAGAAACATCATTATCATAAACATTGTTTAAATTTTCTAGAACCCCTAATATCATTATAGAGGCAATTCCTTGAGTTGGAGGCGGTAAATTAAATAATTTAGCTCCTTTTACTTTTAATTCTAAAGGTTTAACAAAAGTTGACTTATAATTAATAAAATCAGATTCAGTCAATGGTGAGCCTAAAATTTTTAGATCTGATATAATATCTTTTGAGATTTCGCCAGAATAAAAATCATCTAATCCATTTTTTATTAAATTTGAAAATGTTTTTGACATTGCAGGGAATAATATTTTATCGCCTAATTCAGGAATTTTTTCATTTTTGAGATATACATCTTTAAATCCAGGAATATCAATAAGCTGTTTTAATTTTGAATTTAAATTGTTTTTTAAAGTGTTAGTAACTGCAACTCCTTCATTAGCAGTTTGCTCCGCATCATATAACAATCTACTGATAGGTAATTTACCAGCAAGATTCTTTACACTAAAGTCATATGCTGCTTTCCAACCAGCAACAGCACCAGGAACAGTTAACGCAGCCAGTGCCCCCCTAGAAGGTATGGATTTATAACCTTGGTTTATGTAAAAATCCCTACTTGCATTTTTAGCTACCCCACCACAAGAATCTATTGCAGTTATATTATTGTTTTTTTCTGAAATTAACCAAAAATTATCTCCACCCATTGAATTCATGTGGGGATAAACAACCGAAATCATTGCTGCAGAAGCAATCATAGCTTCAATGGCATTGCCACCTTCTTTTAGAATATCCGATCCTGTTTTAGCAGCTAAATGATGAGGAGCAACAATCATGTTTTTGAATGACATCTTTGAGGATTGCATTTTTACTATGACCTATACTAGCATCAAAAATTTAAAGAAATATCTTTATGACCAGAGTTGCACTTAGCTATAAATAAAGCTGTTTCTCTCGGAAGTTTCTTTTGGTTTCTTGATCCTATTGTATAAGCAGTCTCATTTAATAAACTTTGAACTTGATTTCTTAATTTAGAATCAGCTTTATCTAACCATTTTGCTTTCTTATTATATATTTTAATCAAATTATCAAAGTCTTTCATAACACGATCAATTTTAACTGTTTTCTTTTTAATTTTTCTTTTGATTTTACGTAAATAGGATTTCATTTTTCCTCCATCATCTACAGACGAAAGTTCTTTGCTTAAATTTTTAATTTCATTTAAAATTAGTTTTTTATTATTATGGTCACTTAATAATTTATTTTTAAAATTATTTAATCTATTTTCTAAACTATAAAATTTTTGGTTCCCTTTTAATATCATGAGTAAGTCTTGAACACCTGAATAAAATTGATCAGATGATCTTCGATATTTTGACCTTAATAATTTTTCGTTTTTAACTAATTTATTAAAAGTTTGATAATCTTTATCCCAAGTATTTGGTATTTGTGACATTAATAAATTTGATTGCAATTTTAAGTTTTCTAATTTTTTATTGAGATTAGCTATAGTAACTTCTTGATTACTATCTGTTATTTCAATTTGATTATTTAAGACTTTAATTTCCTGTTGAATATCTCTATCAAATTGTTCAATTCGCCTTACTTTAAAAAGCTTTGGTCGATAGTTACCAGATGCTTCATTTAGTAATTCTTCTGCCTTACTAATTTCATCAAGAAGAGAAACAGCAACAAAACCATTATTAATCGATTTTAAAGCTTTCTTTTCTAAATCATTAGGTAACAATGTAAAATTAATTTCCTTTGATTTTTTGAGTGCCATGATAGTGGGGTTGTTTACTAAGCTTAATTTATCTGAAACAAATTTTTCTAAACAATATTGAATTTTAGGATTTTTTGGTGGTGGTGCTGTATCAGATAGATAACTAACTCTGTTAGGAAGATAATTAACTAATGCAGGATAATAACCAACTATGCCAAGAGCAAATAATTGAAGAAGTATAAAAGGAATTACGCCTTTATACATTTGAATAGTTTTCACAATAGCCGGAGCAACGCCTCTGAGATAAAAGAGTGCAAATCCAAAAGGCGGTGTTAAGAAAGAAGTTTGTATATTTAATCCAATCATTACACCAAGCCAGACGGCAGTAATATTAGCTGATGGATCAGCCAACAAAATTGGAGCAACTATAGGAACAACAACAACAGCGATTTCAATAAAATCCAAGAAAAAACCAAGTATAAAAATTACTATCATCACCATTATAAATTTAGACCAGAATCCACCTGGTAACGTGTTTAAAAAGTCTCTAACTAAATCTTCGCCACCAAATGCCCTAAATGCTGCTGTCAGCATTGCAGCTCCTAGTAAAATAATAAATACTAAAGATGTGGTTTTTGCTGTCTCTAACATAACTCCATTTAAAGTTTTCTTAACATCTAATAATCTCCAACCGCTCCAAATCAAAGAAATAACAAGAGATAAAGTAGCAACAAGTCCTATATAAATAGCAATTTCTTCGTTAACGTTCTTAATTGATTTAATATTCATATCAAAGTTATACAAAAGTATTGATATAATAATGAGAGAGATAAACATTATGATTGCAGGATAAAAAGCTTGTTTGGGATTATTAATTGTTTGTCTATAACCAGCCATTATGATGGCACCAGCCGCGCCAATAGCTCCTGCTTGATTAACAGTTGCTATACCTCCAATAATTGAACCAAGTACTAATACAATTAAAGTTAGAGGTGGAAACAAAGTAATAATCACTTTTAACCAAAAATCTCTATCCATCCTACCTTCATATGGAACAGGTGGAGCGGTTTTAGGTGAGAAAGTAGCAAGCACTAATATAAAAATCATATAAAGAGCTACCAATAACAAACCTGGAACAAACGCACCTAAGAACATTTCACCCGCACTAGTAGAAGTTACATCAAAAACAGATGGCATAGAAATTTCACCAGTTGATGCCTTATAAAGTCCTTTTCTAATACTACCTGCTTGATCAGTTGCAGATGCCAACTGATCTGCTAAAATTATTAATACAATTGACGGAGGAATAATCTGACCTAAAGTACCTGATGCAGCTATAGTTCCTGTTGCTAATGACGGAGAATAATTATTTCTTAACATTGCAGGCAATGAAATCAGTCCCATCGCAACGACCGTTGCTCCAACTATTCCAGTTGTAGCAGCCAATAATGCTCCCACAAAAACAACAGAAATACCTAATCCACCAGGTATTTTACCAAATAGTTGAGCCATTGTAACTAACAAGTCTTCAGCAATTTTTGATCTTTGAAGCATTATCCCCATAAATATAAATAACGGAATTGCAATTAATGTGTCACGTTCTACTTCCCAATATACCCCTCTTAGGTTTGTAACACCCGCTGAAAGCCATTGATATGGGCTTCCAGAATGGAAATAAGCAGAAGGATCGTCTTCAAAGAAATAGCCACACAAGCCAGCAATAACTATTGATAAAACTGCTGATCCTGGAAGAGCGAAAGCTACAGGAAAACCTGACCCAAGAGCTAGAGCCATAATAATAATTAGTAATAATAAAAATAATAATTCCATTTTATTACCTAGAGCCTAACTGTTTTCATTATTATCAGAAATTATGGGTTCATTCCTATAATCTGCAATACTTTTAAAATAATAACTAATAAATTGAATTAACATTGTTATAGCAAAAATAGCTAAAAAACCTGCCATTTGATATTTTATAAACATCCCTACAGTTCCTGTTTGAGTAACTTCAAAATTTAATATTGGACTATTAATAATAGATCGCTTTCCGTCTAATCCAAAAAAAATTATTGCTATACAAGTTGAAGCACCCAGAAATATTGATCCAAATGCATTAATAAAAGATTTTGTTTTATTCTTCATAGACGCATAAAAAACATCCACTCTTACATGCCCATCTTCATATAAAGTGTAAGCTGACGCATAAAGAAATAAAGCTGCATACCAATAACGAACAAGATCGCCCATAAAAGATTGTTCATAAGAAAAAATAAATCGTGATATTACGATTAGCAACTCACCAACCACAATTAGCAAAGCTAACCATGTAAATCCTATAGTTCTAGTAAAAAAGGCTATAACAAAACCTAGTATAATAAGTGGTATATGCACGTATAAACCCACAAAAATAGATCTACCAAGAGCACGAGTTAAATAATCATCAAACAAGAAAGGTAAAATTTTTTCAACTCTCATAAAGGCAATAAAGAAATCTATTAAACCAGTAAATATAATTGTCCAAAAAAAAGCTCTTATAAGATAAACATTAAAATGATGAAGATTTTTTGCATCAATTCTTAAAGAACTTGAAGAAGATAAAAGTACAAAAGAAATAGGAGTAAAAATCCCAATGATGTATAGAAATAAAATTAAAAACGAACTTTTATCAAAATTAGTAAATATATTATAGAAAGTAGGATAATCAAATCCAATAACTAATATATTATTTATTAAAAAACAGAGAATTAAACTTAATATAACCCAGCCAAAGCTTCTAAAAAACAAAATATAAGAGTTATTTATTAAAAAGTCTTTATCATTTTTTATCATTGAAAAAAACCAAGCAAGCTAAAAATTTATACATTTATAAAGAAGGCCAAGCAAAACTTGGCCTTCTTTTAATTATCTAAGATATACTAAATAATACCAAGTATTCTATTTCTTTGACTTTGGAAGACACCTTCAAGATTTGCCATTGAACCACCAATTTCTCTTAAGTTCTTTTGAAAAGAGTCATCAATTTTCTTTGCCAAAGGTGAATGGTCTCTAACTTCTTCAAATACCTGAGCAGCAGCTTCACCAAATGAATCCCAAACATCATCATTAAATGATTTAATTTGTACACCATGCTCATTAACTAATTTTTTAAGGTATTTACCATTATTTGCCATACACTCTTCAAATTGGGCAGCATTTTCTTCCATTGTTGCTGCAGTTATTAGTGCCTTTTCCCAATTAGTTAAAGTACCCCAAAAACTTGCATTAAATCCAAAAGCTATTGGTCCACCTGGTTCATGCATTCCACCCGTATAGTAATATTTAGCAGCTTCATAAAACTTCATAAAATAGTCATTATAAGGTCCTACCCATTCAGTTGCATCTATTGAACCTGATACTAAGTTTTCATAAATTTGACCACCAGGTAACGAAACGGTTGAAGCTCCTAATTTGGACATAACTTCACCACCTAACCCAGGTATTCTCATTTTCAAACCTTTTAAATCATCAGCTGAGTTAATCTCCTTGTTAAACCAACCGCCAGCTTGAGTTCCAGTTGCACCTGCAGGAAGAGCTTTAATACCAAAAGATCCAGACAATTCATCCCATAATTCTTGACCACCATTAAATTTAGTCCAAGCATTATGCTCTACTGTAGTCATTCCAAATGGAACTGATGTGAAATAATTAAAAGCTGGATGCTTGCCTTTCCAGTAATAATCAGCAGCTATATAAGCTGTAGAGTTTCCGGATGCAACTTCGTCAAAAGAGTCAAATGCTCCAACTCTTTCACCCGCTGCAAAATATTCTGTGGTAAGAGCACCTTTAGATAATTCAGTAATTCTTGCAGCTAACCTTTGAGCAGAAATACCTAACCCTGGGAAATCTCTAGGCCATGTTGACACAATAGTAATAGTTTTTTTTGATTGGGCTAAAGCTGGAGTTGATAAGGTAGATGCTGCAGCTACGCCTGAAGCTAATCCTATTCCTGCTTTACCTATAAAATCACGACGTTTCATTAAATAATCCTCCATTGTTAAAAAAACTTAATCGTTATATTTATTTAATATAATTAATCTAAATCACATACAAAAAATTTACTAATTAAATGTATTTAACTAGTGAAGTAAAACTAAAACAAAGGTGGCTTTGGGAAACCATTTGGAACCATTTTACCAGCTCCACCTCTTTTGCCTTGCCAGGTCATTAATTCTTTCTCAACTCTGTGACGACCACCATTCATTTTCCAACTAATGCCATCTTCAAAATTGAAAGTAATAATATCTGATAAAGTACCGTCTTTATATCTTTGAAGAATAACTCCCTTCCCTTTATTTAGTTCTGGTATTTCTTTAATAGAATAAA
>JADHQW010000052.1 GCA_016777705.1 Alphaproteobacteria bacterium
GTTAATACCTAATTTATCTAAAATATTTGTTAACGATTGATTTGAAGAATTAATTTCAGACATTATATTTCCTTATTTTCCAATTTGTAAAGTTCGCATTGTTAAAGCTCTGAGAGTAGTAACTACCTCAACATTATTTTGGTATTGCCTAGATGCTTCCATCATATCAACCATCTCTTCATCCACATTGACTGGAGCCTTAAATATGTAGCCTTCCTTATTAGCCGCTGGATGTGATGGCATATATGTTTTAATAGGATCTCGATCAATTTCTTTTACTTGAATTGCATCAACAGTTGCCACTCCATTTTTTTTGACTAAATCACTATATTCAGTTTTAAAAACAGGTTTCAGTGGTTTATATACTGTGTTAGGATCTCCAGTTGTTGATCCGGCATTAGCTAAGTTCGATGCTACGGTGTTTAATCTAACCAATTGAGCTGCCATAGCTCTACCCGCAATATCATATACTGATTTAATATCCATTATTCACCTTTAATTGCTGACATAATTTTATTAATTTTGCCATTAAGAAAGTTTACAGTTGAAGTATATCGCATAGAATTCTCAGCAAACTGCATTTGTTCGACAGCTAATTCAACAGTGTTCCCATCTAGAGATGGTATGAGTGGCTCTCTATATGATGTTTCATGAATTGACTTAACTGAATTGTGAACAAAATGCTTATCATGCGAGGTTTTAATAGGTCCATTTTGGTCAAATTTTTTAATCTCATCTTCAAAGCTAATATCTCTAGCTTTATAATTAGGAGTCGCCGCATTGGCTATATTAGATGCTAAGATATTGTTTCTTCTACCTCTTAATTGGAGGGAAGAAGCATAAAAAGATAATTGATCTTTAATAGTATCCATAACTTTAACTCTTGTAATAACTTTTATTCAAAGAGTGTTTGCAAATAGAATGCCAATTAAATTCATCTAATTTAAATTTATATTTTTTTATTTATAAATAAAACTTTAACATTTTTTATATTGTCGTATTTAATATATGAAAGTAGGATGTGAATTATGGAATTTTCAGATAAAATTATTGATAAAAAAGAAGAATTGCTAGATGAGTTTCAGAATTTAACTCTAGATGAATTAGCAATAAAAATTAAAGAAATTTCAAACCGAGAAACTGATATAATATTCCAAATCGCCTGCTTAGCTGCCCGTGTCTCAGTTTTAAATGAAAGAATAAAAGCAATTATGGGAGAAAACGTGCTCAATGATAATTTAATTGAAAATAATAGAGCCAAAAACACAAATATTGTTGAAAAAATTTTAGAGCCTTCCCCCGATCCTGCTAAAAATCCAATAGAGTGGGTAAGAGTTCAAATTAAAGAAACTACAGAAGTAAATGGTGTAAGATTTCCATCAGGAATTCAAATTGATGTCACAGATGAAGACTCAAAAAAGATGATAGATGGTGGAAAAGCTATTTTGTTAGAAGATTTAGAAACAAAAGAAAGTGTTTAAAACTATTTTCTGTAATACGTATAGATAGCTTCTACTTCATCCTCTCTTAAACCAGTATTCTTTTTAATACTCTCTCTATCTTCTCCTTTTCTCGCCATATCGATTGCTATCCCCAATATGTCTTCTGATCCTTTAACGTTTCCTAATCTATTTATTTCTCTTTCAATGAAACTAATTTTATCAGTAATTTTAACAATTTCATTTTTTTGTGATTCTAATATGTTAACTATACTATTTAAATAATCTTTTAGCTCTTTATTTGAATTATGTATTATATTTGCATAATCAATAATTGATTGTTTATTCTCTTGAAACTTAATATTTTGCATTAAAAATAAAATTAGAAAACCGATTATTACAAAGATAATAGAAAAAAAGATTATGATTTCAAAATTTGATAATAAAAATTCTATAAGCATGTTTTTATTCTCATTATTTTATAAAAAATTGCTATATAAATTTTAAAAATTTAGAGTGATTTTTCTGAAAAAGAATTAATTAGATCAGCTTTAGGTAAAATTCTAGCTTCTAATTTTTCTATTTTATCAATGATATTTTTTATTTGAATTTGATCATCAGAAGAAACATTTGCTGGATTGTCTAAATCTAACAATTCTTTAAAATTATTTAATTGAGTTTCAATATCTTTGTTCACTGATTTAAAGTCAGTTGTTGAGAATTTATTAACATCAACTAAGTTTAGTTTATCTAACGATTTTTCAAACGTGAATAATTTATTTTCCATAGTAAACCAAAAACTAAGATTTCATTTCTCTGTAAGCCTGCATTAAAGCATCCGACAATTTATCCATGTCTAAAGGATACTTACCAGACGAAATAGCCTCTTTAATAGTAGCAACTTTATCAGCATCTATTGGCGCTGACGCTGCTATTTCAGATATAATTTTTTTAGTTGTATTAATATCTACAATATTATCAACAGATACACTTGTGTCTGAAACTTTACCAGAAGCCACATCATTTATAGTTTTATGAGAACTTTTTAAATCAGTCTTTGGTATATTATTTGTAATATTATTTATTAATTTATCCATTTTATCTATCTCCACAGTTATATTAACGACTTAACGTTTAATAATTTTAGCGAAAAACTCTAATTATTTTATTTTTATTTACGTAACCCTTAATTACCTTACCACTTCTTAAGTTTTTGACCTTAATTATATCCCCTAGATTCCCCGAATCCTTAGCTTCACCTGCAACAGCAACCGAAGCATTTCCCATTTGAGACACAATTGACAAAAAATCTCCTATATTTACCTCAAACTTTTCATATAAATGTCGAGGATGCAATAATTGATCCACTTTTAAATTTTTTTTCAATTTTCTTCCTACTAAATCTTCTTTGTTATTAAAAAAAGATTTTTCAGATGCTTTTGATGTAATAATTAAATCCAGATCTTCTATCTTTATTATATCATTTTTTTCTAAGGATCTTTTAAGTTTTACTGTATGAAAAGTTTTATTTTTTTTCAATTCTTTGCTAGATATCATATTCGTATCTCTATTTGTAGCTTTAGAAATTATCTTGTTCTTTTTAGAATCTTTGACAGGTTTGTTTAATTTAATCCTAACAAATAAGTTAAATCCATTTTTCTCTAAACATTTTACGTTTAAAGTTTTATAACTATTATATGCTTTATTGATTTGAATATCACTTCCACAATCCTTAAAAACAATTGTTTTCGAAAAAAGTGGCTCTCCTTCTATACCTTGTGTCAATAACCAAGAAGATATTTTTTTGGATACTTCTTTTCCTGTAATGGCTATAGTCTGTTTACTAATAGTTGAAATAATTAATATAGTTAGCACATAGTAAAAGAGTTTTTTTAGCAATGATCATCCTCCAAAAAAGTAAATTTGTGATGAACTAGGTGAGTTATATTTGTTTTTGCTATCTATTTTTTTATTTTTCTTAATTATTAAATTTCTAATCTCATTGATACTTGGAAGATATAATTTTTTACCTGAATACAAATAGTTTGGATTATTTCTTACAAAAGCATTCTTATTAAAATGAACAATGGCTAGACTTAAAATATTATTATTAAAAGATTTTGTACCATAATAATCTAACATTATATCACTTAGAGTTTCATTTTTTAAAACAATATGTTTTGAACTATAGTTCAAATCATTTAAAAAAACATTGTCAGTTTCAATTTGCTCTTTTGCTGAATGCCCCCTGTATTCTAAAACGACAAACGGTTCAGAAAAAGATAATGTTGGATATAAAAGCAACCAAATTATAAAAATAATTTTTAAAGCAGATAGTTTGTTTTTCATTAAATTACTCCGTGAACTCTACAATTAAATTATTAAGTGTACTTATTTTTATATTATCATTTAAAGGTAGTAGAATACTGTGATTTTCATAAATTTTACTTGTATGAACTATTACTGAACTATTGCTAAGCATTGAATTTTTAATGTTAATACCTCTAATTAAACCCATTTGCTTGTGTTTAAGGCCCTGTTTTGAACCTAAATCAACACTTAATCCATCTTTGGTAACCTTCAACTTACCCTCTAGAGGTCTACAATTAAATTCTTTTAAAAAACTATGAGCTATACCCATCAAGTGTTCATTGACTTTTTTATCTACATTATCAAGATCTAATGTCGATACATTTCTTATAAACTGAAAATTACTTTTGATCTTATATCTAAGAGGTAAATCATAAGTTTTAGTCGTCAATAACTTAAAATTCTCTCCTTTAAAAATTTTAAGTGAAATTTTTAATATATAACTTGAGAAACTATTATCCTTATCATTTTCAGATAATTTAAATTCCGTTACCATACTGTAGTTTCCAGACTGAATTAAAGGTAATCCATTAACTAATGCACTATAATCAAATGACGGATTTATATTTGATTTAAGAATTTTTTCGAGAGATTCATGTCTATAATTTATTGATACAACATTAGGTAATTCGCTAATAATGTCAAAAAATGCATTATACCATTTTGGCATTTTTCTAGAAAGCTTTGATGGTACGCTTGAATCATTTATATATGACCCTTTAAAGAAAGTTATATTGATAGGTTTTGTAGTACAATTCTTAGATGATTTTTTTCCACCTACAATGGCGCTAATTTTTATGCTCAGGAATTCTTTATCTTGTCTTTCATCTAAAATTTTAAAATCAATTACTCTATTTGTCGCTCTTACAACTGATTGATCATTAATAATAGTACTTGAATTTATAGCTGAAAAACCATTTACATCTGCACCCCCTTTGAGAGCAGCAAGATAAAGAGCATCTTCTAGAGCCCTCTTTCTTGATACCTCTATGTTAGCGTCTATAACTACAGATCTTCCAGTTGCTTCAACTTGTTTAAAGTTTTTATCTTCTTCAGCAGATAAAGAGCTATTAATGAAAATTAATAAAACAAGCGCGGCTAATTTATTGATCATTTTTTTTTTCAGATTAAACATTTGTATAATTTCAGATTATGTTCTTCGAGCATTTCTTAACATCATTAACATCATATCCTTGTCTATTTCTAAAACTGTTTCATATGTGTCAACTCCAGTAGGATTTATACGAACAGTTTTGGCTCCTCTGATAACACCTTTTACAACAGCTCTAAAAGTGTCATTTTGAACCATTAAATCAATCACTGTTGTATTTGAATCCACCTGAATACCATGTATTTGTTCAGCTAATTCTCTCATAGCTGCCATTCTAGCAGATCTTATTGCCATCAATCTTTTTTGTGCATCTGTTCTACCAGGTTGACTTGAAACTACGGCATAACCTATAGCAGATAAAGTAGGAATTTTTTCTACTGAACTATCAAAGACTTCTTTCAATGCCACTATTCCATCACTGTCTGATTCAATTTTATTCGCATTAAATCCGTTCATAGGTGAAAACTTAGAGCTTGCAATATTTTGCAAACATCCTGAACTTAAGAACAATGAACATATAGTAAATGTAAGCGCTACATTTTTTGATTTATTTAACATTTTGAAAACTCCTGAGGGATAAATTAATTCTGAGAATGGAATGCAGATAACATGCCAATGTTAGAAACGTCCTCATATTTAATCGAAATAAACAAAAACTTTATTTTAAATATTAATATATTGTATTTCTGGCATCGTTCTTGCTTCTTATCAAGCACAAGGTTTTTATAACATTCACGAAATTAACTAACTGATTTTATTGAATATTATAATTAATAAAAGTTTTGAGGAGACGTCATGAATTTGACAAGCACATTAGGTGGACAATTTTTTATATTAGAAAAATTAAAACCATTTGGTTTACCATTAGCAATTTTAATGCTTATGGTAATGATGGTAATACCATTACCTGCCTTCCTATTAGATGTTTTCTTTACAACAAATATTCTACTCTCTTTACTAATATTAATGGTATCACTTCATACCTTTAGACCATTAGATTTTTCAAGTTTTCCTACTGTTCTTCTATTTGCAACCATATTAAGGCTTGGCCTTAACGTTGCTTCAACTAGAATTGTTCTAAGTTCAGGACATACTGGATCAGACGCTGCAGGTAAAGTAATAGAGGCTTTTGGTGAGTTCGTTATAGCAGGCAATTATGTAGTAGGTATTTTTGTTTTTGCAATATTAATTATTATCAACTTAGTCGTTATTACTAAAGGAGCTGGTCGTGTTTCAGAAGTTTCTGCTAGGTTTACGCTTGATGCAATGCCTGGCAAGCAAATGGCTATCGACGCAGATCTTAATGCAGGTCTATTAACTAGCGAAGAAGCTAAACAACGTAGAGATGACATAGCTAAGGAAGCAGATTTTTATGGATCAATGGATGGTGCGTCAAAATTTGTAAAGGGAGATGCTATTGCAGGTATTTTAATACTCTTAATTAATATCATTGGAGGATTAATCATTGGAATCGCTCAGCACAATTTACCTGTATCAACAGCTGCTGAAAATTATATTATTCTATCTGTTGGAGATGGTTTAGTGGCCCAAATTCCTTCATTATTGCTTGCTATAGCTACAGCCATAATAGTTACAAGAGTTTCAACAAGTCAAGATCTATCAAAGCAAATTGGTACACAAATAGGTATTAAACAAGCTTGGTTGCCAAGTGCAGGTGTTTTATTTCTTCTTGGTATAATTCCTGGGATGCCAAACTTGTTATTCTTAACGGCATCAGCTTTAACTTTTTTTATCTGGTGGACTATCAAAAAACAGGGGGAATCTTCTGGAGAGATAAATGATAAAAGTATTAAAGAAAATGATGAAGATAAGTTAGATAATGCAGACGACGATAATGCTTTGTCTTTATCTGAAATAGCTGATAATTCTGCAATTTCAATGCAGTTAGGCTATGGACTTATTCAACTTGTTGACGATGAAAATGACGGGCCCTTAATAGCAAGAATTACTGGAGTAAGAAAACAGATTTCAAAAGATTTAGGTTTTATTATTCCTCAGGTAAGAATAAGAGATGATTTATCCCTAGAGGCAAACCATTATAGAATAAGGATTGGACAAGAGATTGTAGCAGAGGATAAAATTTTCCCTCAATTATTACTAGCTATCCCAGGTGATTCCGCACAAACAAAAATTGAAGGAACAGATGTCAAAGATCCAAGTTTTAACATGGATGCCACATGGATTGAACCTCATCAGCAAGCTAGAGCAGAAAATTTAGGTTATATGGTTGTTGAACCAGAAGCAGTAATTGCAACTCATTTAAATCAAATTTTATCCAAACAAGCTGCTGATTTACTTGGTCAAGATGATGTCCAGAATTTATTAGACAATTTGTCAAAGACTTCACCACAGTTAGTGTCATCAACTGTACCTAAGTTAGTTCCATTAAATATTCTTACATCTATACTTAAATTATTGTTAATTGAAAATATGCCTATTAGTGATCTAAAAAGGATATTAGAAGTATTAGGAAGTCTTAATGTTAAAACTATGTCCCCAATTGAATTAGCTGAAGCTATAAGACCAACAGTTTCCAGCTTATTAATTCAACAAATAGCTCCATTAAATAATGCACTTCCAATAATAACATTTTCAGCAGAGTTAGAACAAATGATCGTGAATATTGCCAAGCAAACAGGTGCAAATGGATTAATTCTTGAAGGAAGCTTAATACAAAAAATAGTCTCTGGCATTAATAGTGTCATGGAAAAAATGCAAACTGAAAATAGGAAAGCTGTTATGATTACGGCACCTGTGATAAGACGCGATTTATCACAAATGCTAAGGCAACATATACCTACATTAGATATCCTTTCATTCACTGAACTACCTGATAATAAAAAAATAGAAGTAGTGGCAAATATTGGATCAGATGAAGAAAGTAATAATTAAATTTTAGAAATAAAATAATAGGAGACCAGAATGACACAACATAGAGTAATTGCAGAAGATAGCTTGTCAGCTATGGATCAAATTTCAAAGATTCTTGGTAAGGATGCTGTTATATTAGAAACTAATAAAGTTAACGGAAAGATTGAAATTCTAGGTTCTAATAATATTCAAGATATAGCTTCGTCAAATGCAAAAAAAAGAAAAAAAGAAAAATCAGGTTTTAGTCATTTATTTTCGAATCACAAATTAGAAGAAGGTATACAAGTTAGAAAATTAGACTCCATTGTTAATGAAAAAAAAGAGGAAAAATCCATTAATAACATAGATCAAACCAATTCAAATTTTGACATTGTAAATCAAACAACTTTAATCGATTTTACAAAAAAAATGGAGAATTTACTAGAAAATATGATTATCACTGATATTAGTGATAATGAATTATGTAATAATCAATCATTCAGAATAGAGCTTCTAAAAAAAGGTTTTTCTAAAAAAATAATATCTGAATTTAAAGAAAAAATTATGACTAGTGAAAATATTGACCCTGAGTTAATTTTTTTCCATTGTTTGGCAAATAAGTTAGTTTCTCCATGTGAAGATAAAATTTTAGGAGCAGATATTATTTTTATAAATGGACCAAGTGGTTCAGGAAAAACCACACTTTGTTCAAAAATTGCTTCATATATTTTAGATAATAAATTCAGTGGTAACGAAAGACATAAATTATCCATTGTTAATTTTGCACCCATATCAACAAATCACTCTGAACTTCTCAATTTTGGAAGACTATTAAATTTAAATGTTAATAATATTTCAAATCTAGAAGATCTTATTGCTTTTATTGATGCTAATAAGGAAAATAACAAAGTGATTGTTGACGTTTCCCAAGAAAACAAGGACACATCCGGCTATATCCAATATCTTGAAAAATTATCATTAAATAAAAAATTTATAAATATTTTAACTCTTCAAGCTAGTTCAAATAAGAGTATGATAAATTCAACAATGAACTTTTATAAAAACACCTTTCCTACAATAGCTCTAACTAAACTTGATGAATCACACATATGTGCTGAAGAATTGTCAATTTTAGGAGAGCTAAACTGTAAAGTCGGTATATTATCAGGATCACGATCAGTTATTGGATCCTTAGCTTTTGCTAAAAAAGAAGTTTTGGCACAATATATGAATAACTTATCTTTATAATAGAGTTTGATAGGATCAATTATGACTACAACAATCGCAATTGCCTCAGGTAAAGGTGGAGTAGGTAAAACCACAATATCTGTAAATCTTTCTTTGAGCCTCGCTTTACAAAGTAAAGAAACACTATTATTAGATGCTGATTTAGGTATGGCAAATTCTCATATACTTTTAGGTATTAATCCAAAATTTACCTTAGATGATTTTGTAACAGGAAAGTCCTCCATTGATGATGTCATTACAATTACAAAAGATAAATTAAAATTTATTTCTGGTGGTAGTGCTATTAATAATCTTTTGAACTTAAGTGATCTTGAGAGACATAAAATTATTCAAAGTTTTAACAACATTAAAAAACGTCCTGAATATATGCTTATTGATGTTGGAGCAGGTGCGGAAGCCTCCTCAATGTCTTTTATGGCGTCCTCTGATAAAATTATAATTGTTTTAACTGGAGAACCTACAAGTTTTATAGACGCTTACAGCCTTATTAAAGCTGCGTTTTTAGATTATAAAATAAATAACTTTGGAATAGTATTAAATATGACTGTTTCAGAAATGCAAGCTAAATTAAACTTCAATAAATTTCAATCAATTACACAAAAGTTTTTAGATGTTAATTTGAAATATTTAGGGCACGTTAATTCTTCTCAAAGAATTAGAAATTCTATTATCTCTAGAACACCATTGATGTCAAAAAATAACAAAAATTCTGACACACAATATTTTGACAATATATCTCAAGCATTATCGTTATTAGACAGTAATAATACTGGTTCTATTAAGTTTTTTGATTAATAAAATTTTTATTAAAAGGTATTGAAATGAATATTTATTCTAAAATAGCAAAACCCGATATTAATCAACTAATTCAGAATCATACAAACTTAGTTAAAAAAATTTCATGGCATCTTCATGGAAGAGTTAATTCGGTAGTAGATATTGAAGATATTATTCAACTCGGTATGGTTGGCTTAATAAATGCAGCTCAAAATTATGTACCCCAATCCGATGCATCATTTTCTTCATATGCTAGTATAAGAATAAAAGGTGAAATTCTAGACTATCTAAGGAAGAGTTCAAACTTAGATCGTACTACTATAAATGTCAAAAAAAATGCAGAAAAAGCAATACATACTCTAAAAAATAAATTAGGTCGCGAACCATTTAATCATGAAATTGCAACCGAACTTGGTATATCAAATGAAAAATATTTTGAATGGTCTAATGCTTTTGAAGCTAGCGTAACAAAAAGTTTAGATGAAACATATGACGATTATTCTCATTGGTTTGTTACAAAAGACATGAACCCTGAAGAACAAATTAATGATACACAATTGAGAGAACAACTGAAAACCTCATTAGGAAAGCTTGAAGGTAAAGAAGCACTAGTAATACAACTATATTTTGTTGAAGAATTAAATATATATGAAATAGCAGAAGTTATGGATATATCCACAGGAAGAGTTTCACAAATTAAAACATCTGCAATTAAAAAAATTAGAGAAACCCTCCAAAAAGAAATCTAATTCATAATGCAAAAACTTGAAATGTTAATTAAAACTGTAGACTCACACTATGACAGCTTACATGAAATTCATTGCTACTATTTAACATGCAGTCTATTGAACATTGCGAGAGGCACTTGTAATTTAATGATAGTTAATGAAACAAGTCATTTCACAAATAAAATTACTATTCAATTTGAAAGAGCAGTAATGTCTGGTTCAATTAAAGTAAAAGATAGTTTTTTTAAAAATTTTCAATATCAATTTTCTAATAAAAACGAACGACCAGCAAGATTAGAGTTAGTCATAAAAGATAAACTAAATATTAATAAAAATGGGATATTATTTTTAGATAAAGAGCTTACTTCTGAAATATTAGAATACAAATTTTACATGCCACTTTTGTGAAGTATATGATATAAATAGTTCAGCTAGAAAAATTAGCTACAAATTTAACCATCAATTAATCTTCTAGTCATATCAACTTCAGTCTGCAGAAGCCTTGACACACCTGAAAAGGCTTGTTGTGTTTTTAACATAGTAACCATTTCACTAGTTATATCGACATTAGCTCTTTCTATGTGCCCTGCTTCAATTTTTCCAAATTGATTATCCA
>JADHQW010000053.1 GCA_016777705.1 Alphaproteobacteria bacterium
TTTTATATTGAATTTATAAAAACTTAATCCCCATCCAAGTATGAAGTTATATGTTTCTTGATTGTTTAATTCATCTAAACATTCAAGAGCCCACTTTTTTTTTGGAAGTTTTTCTGATAATTTTGCGGCTTGGTCAATAATACTTTTTCTAGGTTCAATAGTTTCGGTAATGATAGCGACTGCTCCTCCAAGATGATTATTTTCATCCGGGAAAAAACCAAAATTTTCAAGCTCTAAATTAAAAGTAGATTTTAAAAATATTTTTTGTTTTTCGGAAATCAGACTAGTTAATTTCAAACTATTTATATCTTTAATTAAATATAACGGAATTGAATTAATTTTTTTATTTTCACAAAAACCAATCAATTTTTTATCAATTTTATAATCCATTATTTATATAACCTTTTTTAAAATTTTTTAAATTATAACATTATTTTAAAATTATGTTATTTCTAAATAGATAATTTGAGTATCGGTGATGACACAATTTACAAAAATTAAAGATTCCATAAAAGAATTAGGAAAGTTCAAGGTTATAACTTTTAGTGTTATCTTTGTTTTGATATTAGGTGCTCTTTTTTCTGGTCAGAATAATATACCTCCTATTGATCGTGATGAGGCTCGTTTTGCTCAGGCAAGCCGGCAAATGGCACAAAGTAATGATTACATAAATATAAAATTTCAAGACGAGATTAGAGCAAAAAAACCTGTTGGCATATATTGGTTACAGGCTGTTTCGGGGAAGATATTTGGTTTGTTGGATATTGGATCTTTTCGTATTCCGTCTCTAATAAGCTCTATAATTTCAATTGTCTTCACTGGCCTAATAGCCCGACTTATCTTCCCATTACATCAATCTTTAATTGTAGCGTTGTTTTTTGCATCCTCAATGGCTTTCATGGGTGAAGCGCATCTAGCAAAAACAGATGCTACTTTATTAAGTTTAGTATGTATTCAGCAATATTTTTTACTAAAATTGATTCTGAAAAAAGAAAACTCTATTAAGGCCAAATATTTATACCCTGTAATTATATGGGTTGTTTTTTCGTTTGGTGTTCTTGTAAAGGGGCCATTATCATTCGCTATTTTATTCCCAACTATTATAACGTATTGTTTTATTAAAAAAAGTTTTAGCTTTATCAAACTTTTAAATCCAATATTGGGATTGTTAATTAGCGCATGCATTATACTACCTTGGTTTGTTGCAATCGATAATTCTACGGAAGGTTTGTTTTTTCAAAAAGCTTTTTATGATGATTTTTTTAATAAGCTACAGAGTGGACAGGAAGGTCATGGAGCATGGCCTGGAACACATTTATTATTTTTATCAATAGCGATTTGGCCAATAGCGACTTTTTTGCCTGGTTTAATATTATTTGTGATGCAAAATAAAAATAACTCGGTTGTACAATTCCTTATTTGTTGGATTATACCATTTTGGCTAATTATAGAGGTGGTTCCAACCAAACTATTTCACTATTCTTTGCCAGTTCTACCTGCAGTTGCAATTCTTGCCATTGGTAGTTTGTTTCATTTGAAATCTCAAATCAACAATTTACAAAGCTCTTTTCAAAAGAGAGTTATACTTTTGCTTTCGATAATATTTGGTTCAGGAGGTTTAGTTCTTGGTGGTGGTGTTTTATACTTTTCAAATATATTTAATTTTAAAAATGATTTGTCGATAACTTTTCTATCTATACTTGTTTTTATAATTACAATACTAGTTTTTGTATTATCTATAATATTTTTCCTCAGATCATCTAACCAATTAAAAAAATATCAAAGATTTATCTATAACTTTCCTTTAGCCATTATTGCTCTTGCTTCATTCTTTAACATAATTATTTTTCAATTTATTTTCCCCAGTTTGGATTATTTGTATCCAAGCAAAATGATTTCAAAAAAGATTAATTACATACAACCAGATGCCGTGGTGTCTTCAGGTTATCATGAACCAAGCTTAGTCTTCTTGTTGGAAGGAAATGTATTATTATCAAACCCACAAGATGCAGCTCTTTTCCTAGCTGAGGGTAAAAATAACATTGCTTTAATTGAAAAAAGATCTCTAGAAGAATTTTTGTTTTCAATTAATCAGTTAAATTTAAAATTATTTAAAGCAGATATTGTAAGTGGTTATAATATAGCTAAAGGGAAACATGTGGAAATACACATTTATAAAAATCAAATGTTTGACCAAACTAATTAAAGTGTTTATTTATGGCTAACATTTAATTTAAACAAAAGTTAATAATGAAACAATCTACTGACATTTCTGTTGTAGTACCAGTTAAGAATGAAGCTGGTAATATTGAAAGTTTAATTCAAGAAATTGATTATTCACTTAGAAACTTTAATTATGAAATAATATATATAAATGACGGATCAAAAGACAATACAGAAAAAGAGCTTAAACTTATTTTAAAAAATAATAAAAGATTAAGAGTAATCAGTCACGAAGAAAGTCAAGGTCAGTCTGCTGCATTGCGTTCAGGGGTGATTGCTTCACAATCATCTATAATAGCGACATTAGATGGAGACGGGCAAAACGATCCCTCAGACCTTCCTGGCATGATAAAATTATTTAGAAAGAATACAAATCAATTTTTATTTGTGGGTGGAGTAAGGGTAAACAGGAAAGATGGTAAACATAGATTATGGGCATCATCTATTGCTAAATATTCTAGGTTATTACTTTTAAAAGACAATCACCCGGATTCAGGTTGTGGTATAAAAGTATTCCACAAAGATTTATTTTTAAGACTTCCCTATTTTGACCATATGCATAGATTTTTATCAGCTTTAGCTCATAGAGAAGGAGCTAAAATATTGGAATTTAACGTTAAGCATAGAGAGCGACAAATAGGTGTCTCAAATTATACAAATTTAGGAAGATTGATAGTTGGCATTTCTGATATATTAGGGGTCATATGGCTTAGAAAAAGAATGCCCAAAAACAAGGTATCCGAAGAGATATATAAATGAGTTTCATATCCTATCTATCTATGCAAATAGAAAGGTTTGCTTTCGGAATAAATGATATATTAATTTATTTTATACCTTTTTTAGAGCCATACCTTGATAATCATCCAGAAACAATAATGATTGTAATTGGTTTTGGGGGACAAGCATTATTTGCAACTAGATTTATAATACAATGGCTTAGTAGTGAAAATGCAGGCCGTTCTGTTATACCAGTTGCCTTTTGGTATTTTTCTATTACTGGTGGGTTAGTTCTACTAACCTATGCAATTTGGAGGCAAGACCCAGTAATTATTGCAGGACAATCAGTAGGGGTTTTCATATATGCAAGAAATCTCTATTTTATTTCAAAAGAAAAAAAACAAAATCAAGATTGATTAATTAAAATCAAACTGTTCTTTATTCGAACCATTATAAAAATTCATTTGTTATAGGTCTTGTTAAAAGATTTTTGATAACTTCATTTATATCGGCTTTTTTTGTTAGTATATCATTAATGGCATTTACGATAGGCATTTCTGTGTTGAGCCTCTGAGCTAAAAAAATAGCAGAGTCTATCGCGTTTAATCCTTCAACAAGATCTAGTTTATGTTTTTTTGATTTATTTTTAACAAAATTTATTCCATATGCCATATTTCTAGAGTGAGGACCACTACATGTTAAAGACATATCACCAATTCCAGCAAGTCCAAAGACAGTAGAAAAATTGCCTCCTGCATTCTTAATTAGTTCTGATGTTTCTGATAGACCTCTAGTAATTAGGGCAGCTTTTGCGTTGTCACCTAACCCTAATCCTTGAATAATTCCAGCTCCAATGGCAATAATATTTTTGACTGCACCAGATATAGACGCACCAAGAGGGTCATTATTGGGATAAAGTCTAAGATTTGAATTATGAAATAGTTTACATATAGATTGTGCATCATTAATATTTTTATTAGCGATAATAGCAGCAGCAGGTAGCTTCTTTGCAACTTCATCAGCAAAAGTAGGGCCTGTTAAAATAGATAATTTTATATTTGGAAATTGATCATAAGCTATTTGAGAAAAGGTTTTACCATCTTTTGATGCGAACCCTTTTGACGTTACAACTACATCTGTTCCGTTTGATGAAAATAGAGATACTTCTTCTAATACCTTTAAAACTCTTTTGCTCTCAGTTGTGATAAAAACTAAATCGCTTCTTTTGAGTATTTCATTGCTGTTTGTACTTGCTTGAATAAATGAATGTAATGGGTTTTGAGGGAACTTTCTTGAAAAATGATTATTAATCTCGTTAGCCCTCACTTCATCAGAGACAATTAGTGTTGATTTTTGTCCAACGGATGCAAGAGTGATAGCTAGAGCTTGTCCCCACGCACCACCACCATAAAAAGTTATATTAGAAAAAATTGACATCTAAGCTTTTACTCCACTTTTACCAATTTTATTATGAATCGGGTTTTTATAATGTGCATCTGGGTCTAATGGCCACCTTGGCCTAGCTTTGAAATTTAAATCAGTTTCACCTTCAGAAATATATTTTTCATAACCTGCCCAAGCAATCATAGCGCCGTTATCAGTACATAAACTTATAGGTGGAGCATGAAAATCTATTTTTGATGTCGATGCTAATTTTTCTAATTGATTTCTGATATATTTATTAGAAGCAACACCACCTGCAACAACTAATTGGATGTTAGAGTTTTCGTTTATCAACGTTCTAAATTGATCTATAGCGTATTTTGTCCTGTCTACTAAACAGTCTGATATAGATTTTTGAAGACTAGCTGATAAATCACAAATTTTATTTTTATCTAAAGTGCTGTTTGAAACAATTTTATTAAAAGCTGTTTTAAGTCCTGAAAACGAAAAATTTGGATTTTTAGATTTATACATTGGTCTCGGTAATTTAAACAATTTAGAGTTTCCTGACATGGCCATTTTTTCTATCATAGGTCCTCCAGGAAACCCTATACCTAAGATTTTAGCAGCTTTATCAAAAGTTTCGCCAGCGGCATCATCTAAAGTTGAACTTAATCTAGAATATTTCCCATATTCTAAGATTGCTATTATTTGGGTATGTCCACCAGAAACAAGAAGTAAAAGATAAGGATATTTAATGTTGTTAGTCAATCTAGCGGTTAGAGCATGTCCTTCAAGATGATTAACCGCAACATAAGGTTTGTCCAAGGACATAGCTAAAGATTTTGCAAAAACTGTTCCTACAATAACTCCTCCAATCAATCCCGGACCTCCAGTCGCTGCAATTAAATCTATATTTTCTAATTTAGATTTGGATTGCTCTAAAGCTTCTTGAACAGCATATTCAATGTTAGTAAGATGGTCTCTAGCAGCTATTTCAGGAACTATTCCACCATATTTGGTTAAATTTGTATTTTGGTTAATAACTACATTTGATAAAATTTCTTTTTTTGAGTTAACAATAGCAACAGCTGTATCATCACAGCTAGTCTCAATCCCCATAATAATTTTATAATTTCTGCTACTCATGCGATTACCCTATTTGCATAACCTCAGAGTTAAAATAGAATTAAAACGCAGTAATGCAAATATAAATTATTATTGTAAGTTTTTAGATTTACTATATGTCTATAAAATATTTACCCTAAGATACAAACATTTACTTATTAAAACACGATTGAATTTAAAATGACATTAAGGATAAGAATTGCTTCAAGAAAATCTAATTTGGCTATCCGTCAAGTAGAAATTTTAAAGGAACATCTTAGTAAAGATATTGAAATTAATATTATAGAAGTTGTTACGTCTGCTGATAAAACTTTAGATAAATCGTTAGCTGATATAGGAGGTAAAGGTTTATTTATAAAAGAGCTTGAAAACACAATTTTAAAAGATGAGGCTGATATAGCCGTTCATTCTATGAAAGATATGGAAACTGAGCTTGCCGCTGACACAAAAATTGCAGGGGTTCTTCCAAGAGGTAGTAGAAGCGACGTCTTATTAGGGCAATATTCTACCTTAGATGATTTACCAGATTGTGCTGTTATTGGAACTAGTTCGGTTAGACGAGGAGCGTTTGCTAAATCATATAGACCCGATTTACAAATTAAACTTTTAAGAGGCAATGTAGGAACACGGATTGATAAGCTTAATAATGGTGTTTTTGATGCAATCATACTAGCTAAAGCAGGTCTAGACAGATTAAATATTGATATAGGAAACATTATTCCAAAAGAAATAATACCTCCAGCCTCAACTCAAGGTATTATTGCTGTTCAATCTACTACCAATAAAAAAACTAAATTAGAAGCTGATTTAGATAAAATTTTTCTAAACATTAATGATGCTAATACATACTCAGAAGCTTTAGCTGAAAGAAGTTTACTAAGAACTTTAGACGGCACTTGTCGTTCACCTATTTCATCAAGTGCATACATTATTAATAATGATGAGTTAATCTTATATGGAGCAGTTGCTAAGCAAGATGGATCAAAGGTAATAAAGTCTGAGATAAAAGGGACAAGAAAAGATTCTATATTATTAGGTATAGAATTAGGGAAGGAATTAATTGCCAAAAGTATTGGTGAATCCATATTTGATTAACTACTATAAGTTAGGGAATGAATTTGAATATTAAATTTAATAATATCACATTTGTACTTCGGGAAAAAAAAGATGCCGAAGTTAATTCAAAGTACCTAAACAATAATGGGCTTTATGCCAAACCTTTTCCAATAACAACTATAAAATATTTCAATATTTATAAATTTAATTTACTTAGTAAGAGCTTTGATTACTTCATAATCACAAGTGCAAATGCATTGCAACCATTAGAAAAAATAATTTTGAATAGTAATAACTTAACTAAAAAAAATATTAAAGTTTTTGCTGTTGGAGAAGAAACTAAGATAAAATTAACTAAAAAAGGTTATGTAAATATTTTGAGTGCAAATAATAACTCTACATCTCTATGCGAATTGATTATTAGTAATACTTCAAATACAGACCTAGGATTATGGATTGCTGCTAAAAATAGAAGTTCAAATTTAGAAGAAAAACTCATTTCAAAAGATAGAAAAATAGAGATTTTTGAGGCTTATGAAACACAACCAATAATTCAGATTTCTAGATCTATCCAAGATGATCTAGTTAATTACAGTAATATAAATTTATTAATTCTTTCTTCACGTAATGTATTAATTGCAAAAGATATTTTAGTGAAACTTAATTTATTCAATGAAGTAAATAATAAATCCACCTTATTAGTTAATAGTCAAAATGTTGCTAATAATGGGAAAAGCATTGGCTGGAACAACGTAGTAACTATTAAGAAAAATTTTACTAAAGATATCTTGGATTATATATTACACTTATCTAAGTAACTTGGAAGATTAATATGGCAGAGACCAAAGCTCAAAAGATTAAAAGTGATAAAGAAACTATTATCGATATGGAGCCAGTAAAAGAAGAATCAAATAAAAGCGACTATAAAAACCCTGCATTTTTGATATCTTTTATAACCTTAGTTTTAACTATCACAATGCTTAGTTGGATTATACTTTATCATATTCCTAAATTGTCTGAAGCTGAAACTAACAGAGTTAATATTATTATTAAAGAGATAGAGAAAGATAACAAAAAAAATAATAAATTTGTTGTTCTTACTGAAGAAATAAAAAAAATTAAAAGTCAAA
Organism: Alphaproteobacteria bacterium; assembly: GCA_016777705.1. Lineage (GTDB taxonomy): Bacteria > Pseudomonadota > Alphaproteobacteria > Puniceispirillales > Marisalimonadaceae > Marisalimonas. Next base: position 7,638 of record JADHQW010000053.1, read on the forward strand.
TTTTAGAAATTTCAAATAATAAAAATGAGGTAACATCCGAAGACTTTAAAAACCTGTCTTCTTCAGTAATGTCTCTAAAAGATGAACTTAAATTAATTACAAATAAAAAAATTCCTCAAGAAGTAGATAATAAAAATCTAGATTATCAAAAAAATAATACTGTGAATTATAATAAAAATCTTGATTCAAGTGTCCAAAATAATTTTTCATCAAGTTCTGTTTCTTTAAAAAGAAAAGAGGCAAGGTTAATTTTAGAAACCCAAATTATTATTGATAAACTTCTTGCAAGAGAAGATTTGGCATCAACTTCCAATGAACAAATTAACGTCAATGAATTGGACCTTTTGTCCAGATTAAAAAATTATCTAGCAGGTTTTTTTAAGCTAAGACAATACTCTAATAATTCAACTCCTCGTGCTATAATAACTAAAGCAGAAACTGAATTAAAAAATGGTAATTTGAGCCAATGTTTAAAATTATTAAAAACTCTTCCAGACAATTGGAAGAGACCAATTAATGAATTTATTATCAAGACTGAAATATATCTAAACAGAACAATTAAAGTAACAGAGTAAATGATTTATAAAATTTTTAAATTAATTATACTTATAATTTTGATTTGGCTTTTATCAGAGTTTTTCTCTAATACTGAAGGGACAACTAATATAAACTGGATGGGCTGGGGACTAGAATTACCTACTGATACTTTTGTTTTTATTCTAATAATATTCTCTTCATTTATAATTTTTATTGATAGAATATGGTTGGCGATTTTAAATCTTCCTAAATCAGCTATGAGAAAATTTGAAATTAGTAATAATAAAAAAGTTGAAGAGAAGTTGGTTAAGGCATTTTTACTCGCTAGTCATGGTGAGTATACTTCAGCAGCGAAAGAGGCCGCTTTAATTTCAAAAAATACTAAAGATAAAAAGCTGGGACAATTATTAGATGCTCATTTAGATGTAGTGAATAATGTAAATTCACTTAGTGAAAATAAAAAAGAATTATCACAAAATTATTTTAAAGCCCTTACTGATGAGCCGTCAACAGCTTTTGTCGGTCATTTAGCACTAATGCGTCAAGCTTTACTCGGTAAAAAAAACATTAAACTAATTATTGACGAAGGTGAAAAAGCACTGAAGTTTGAACCAAAATCAAAACAAACGTTAGAAGTTTTGTTAGTGTCTTATGCAAAAATAGGAGATATTTCAAATTCTTTAATTCATCTAAATAAAATGAAGAACCTAAAATATATAAATGTTGAAAAGTATAAAAATATATCAGCAGATTTAAATTATTTAAGTGCTTTAAGCTATTTAGATAACAACAAAAATAAAATAGCTGTGAAACATTTTAAAGAAGCCCTTAAGCAAAAACCAAATCATATACCTGCATCTATTAAACTGACTGATGTAATGTTAGGCATTGGTTCAAAAACGAAATCAATTAATTATTTAGAAAAAACGTTCTTACTAACATCCAATCCTGATATTTTGGATCAATTATCTACGAAGTGGGGTTTGAAAACTTCAGGATCTCGTGTTTCAAAAGCTATTAGCCTTTTGAACAAATCATCTTTAGATAAGATTAAAGATAATCTTAAAATTGAGATTGCTTGTTATGCAATTAAAGAAGAAATTTGGGGAGAAGCAGATAAGTTATTGTCTGGAATACTTGAAGAAAATCTAACTCAAAAAGGATACCAAGCATTTGCTGATATAGCCGGTTCTCAAAATAAACCTGATAAAGTAAAAGATTTCCTTAAAAAAGCAGCAAATGCTGTTGAAGACTTAAATTATTTTTGTACATCCTGTGGATCAAAAAATAATAAATGGGACTTACATTGTCCCAATTGTGAAAGTTTAAGTACAATTCAATGGATTAAAAGAAGCGATCTTGATAAGCGAGATGATTTACCTCAAATAAATTCGAATAATGTATTAGATAAAAGCTTAATTAGTTATTAAAAAATAAATCATAGAGCTATATATCAAATAAATAGAAAAAATTATTAAAATCAAACCTAAAATGAAAAAGATGAATTTTTGATTTGATATAATATAATTTTTAATTGTTTTTAAGTTCACTGAATATGAAGCCAAGATATACCAAGTTGTGTCAATAATTCCAGCAAGAAACGCCATAATAATTTTTGTAAACAAGTTATAATCATCATCTAAAAATTGGCTAAAAATTGAGGTGAAGAATATTATAACTTTAGGATTTATTAATGAAGTAGTTAAACCAAGTATAAAACTTTCTAAGAGTGATTTTGTGTTTAGTTTTTGATCAATTTTTTGTTCATCAGGTGATTTTATAAATATTATTTTAGAGCCAATATATATTAGAAATATAGCTCCAATAAATTGTATAATTTGAATAGTAAATGGCGCTATTTTAATAATAAAACTAATACTAAAAATTGAGATTAACGCATAAATTAAAATTCCAATTCCATGTCCAATTGAAGCGATGACGGATGAAATGAAGTCTTTAGTATTAGCTATGTAAAGTATTATAATTAAACTTGGACCTGGAACGATTGCACCAATAGAACAAACCAAAAAAATTGTAAACCATTCAAAAATACTCATTCAACATTCCCATTTTAAACTAGATTGTTAAAAGAGTTTTGACGTAGGGCTTCGTATATCGTTATAGCAACAGAGTTACTCAAATTCAAACTTCTACTACCACTGATCATGGGAATTCTGAGTTGGTTATTAATGTTTATTTTTTTTAAAATATTCTCAGGCAGTCCACTTGTTTCGCTACCAAATAAAAAACAATCACATTTAGTGAAATTAATTTCACTGTAGCTTTTTTTAGCAAACTTTGTCAGTGCGTAAATATTTTTAAATTCAATTGATTTTATGCACGAATCAAAATCATCATGAATAAAAAATTTTGCATCCTTTTGGTAATCTAAACCAGCTCTCTTAAGAGTGGTATCATCTATTTTAAAGCCAAGTGGCTTTATTAAATGAAGGTTAATTCCTGTATTCGCTGATAGCCGAATAATGTTTCCTGTGTTTGGTGGTATTTCAGGATTAAATAGAATAATATTAAACATCTAAGTTTTCGGTAAAATTTGATTAAGTTAAATTAATTTATTTTGAATCATTTTAAAGAACCTTCAAGTATATATTTTAAAATTCTAACAACTTGAGTTTGATCTTTTGCTACTGCAGCAGCTGCTGCATCTACTTCTTTTAATGCATGTTGATGTTCTTCATTATGAATAACAATAATAGATTTATTGAGTGCTGCTGCATATCCAGTATCAAAGGCTGCGTTCCATTGTTTGTATTTATCTCCAAACTTTACAACAACAATATCAGAGT
>JADHQW010000054.1 GCA_016777705.1 Alphaproteobacteria bacterium
CTACTCTTTTGCTGCAGCAGGATCTGAGCTAGATACTGAAACAGTTCAAGTAACTTTATCTTTTGCGTTTTAATTACGTAAGATAATAAATTTTAAAGCCAGCCTAAATTCGTTTAGGCTGGTTTTTTTTTATCCAAGATATAGAAGCAAAGCTTTTTGTAACTGTGTGGCTTGAAAATGAAAAAGTTAGCACGTAATGAAATTAAAAAGACAATTACTCTCAATAGATATATAATAGTTATGGAGTTTGTTCACTTATTTCCATCATATGCTTTCTTAAAGGTTTGCTTTCTTAATTAAGTTGTTATAAATAGTTTCGTAATTTGGTTAAGGGCGGTTAGCTCAGTTGGTAGAGCATCTCGTTTACACCGAGGGGGTCAAAGGTTCGAGTCCTTTACTGCCCACCAAATACAGTAAAAAAAAGGGGGGGTGTAGCTCAGTTGGTTAGAGCGATCGCCTGTCACGCGATAGGTCGAGGGTTCGAGTCCCTTCACTCCCGCCATATACAATTTTTAGCTCGTAAAGAGTTATTAATTAAAGTTATGTATTATAAAAAAATATTAATCTTTATTTATAAAAAAATATCTAGTTTGTATGTTTTTATATTTGGCCGAAAACAGATGCAGTTTTTTAATGATTTTATTTTATCGCTTTCATTAGATGGCAAAGGTTTTAAAAATTATGGAAATTTTGACAGAACAGGTGAAAAAAATTTTATTAAATTAATCAAAAAAGATTTAAATTTTTGTATTGATATTGGTGCAAACACTGGAAAGTATACGAATTTATTATTATCTGAAACCAATGCAAAAGTTTATTCATTTGAACCTCTTCCGGCAGCTTTTCGAGAATTAGAAAAACTAAAGTTAAAATTTTCAGAAAGGTTAGACATTTTTAATACAGCCATAGGTTTAGAAGACACTATATCAGATCTATTTTATGGAGATGAAAAATCTGAAAAAGCTTCACTAATTGAAAATTTAGAAGAATTATCATTTATTGGAAAACAAAATAAAAATAAAATATCTATAAATGTAAAAAAATTAGATTTTTATGAAAATTTATTTCAAACAAAAATAATTGATTTTATTAAAATTGACACAGAAGGTTTTGAATATGAGGTGTTATGTGGAGCGCAAAAAACTATAAAAAATCATAGACCAAAATTTATTCAAATTGAATTTAATTGGCATCAACTAATAAAAAATCAAACATTATATAATTTTTCAAAAATACTTAAGGGTTATGAGGTTTTTAGACTTTTACCATATGGGAGTAAATTATTACATGTAGACCCATCAAGACCTGAAAATAATATATACCATCTTTCGAATTATATATTTATAAGAAGTGATATTTCCGAAAAATATAAATGAAAAAAATTAAAGAATTAATTATTTTATACCCTTCATTTGAAAAAGGTGGAGCAACAGAAAATTTAATAAATTTTACAAACATATGTGCAGAAAAAGAAATAAAAATTTATTTAATTAGTAATATTACACAAAGAGATAAGATTAAATTCTTTAATAGAAATATTAAATTTTATAATGTCAAAAGTAAAATTACAATTGGATCTTTAAATAGATTAATTACATCAATAAATTCTATTATTACTCTATTTACTTTATTAAAAAAAATTAATAATAAAAATTCTTTAATAGTTTCATTTCAAAGTCATATATTGCCAATTATATTTTCAAAAATTTTTAAAAGGAAAATAATTATAAGAAATTCTGAAGATATTTTAGCTGCAACAAAATATGCTGATTATAAAATTTCTGCTTCATTTGTTTATTTATTAAAAATATTTTTTTATAATTTTTCAGATGGTATAATTACAAATGCAATTAAGGCAAAAAATTCATTAGATAAAATTTTATTTAAAAATAAGGCTAAATTAATTTATAACCCATATTTAAAAAATATTTATAAAAATAAAAATAACAAAAGAAAAAAAATAATTTTATCTGTTGGTCGTTTATGTAAGCAAAAAAACCAAGTAACTGCGATTAAAGCCTTTGCACTTTTTTTAAATAAATTTCCAGATTACAAATTAATAATTATTGGTCATGGCAAGGATGAAAAAAAATTAAGACAATTATGTTTAAATCTAAATATTTCTAAAAATGTAATTTTTAAAGGGTGGGTTTTTAATCTTAAAAAATATTACTTAGAAGCTAAAATACTTATTTTTCCATCTCTATATGAAGGTTTACCAAATACTTTAATAGAAGCAGTTAATTATAATTTGCCATGTATTAGCTCACGATGTAGTGGGGCAGTTGATATTTTGTCTAATCGATATGGAATTTTTATATCAAACAATCAATCTATACAATTAAGCAATAAAATGGTCGATTCTATCTTGAACTATAAAAAAACATTGTCAAATACCCAAATGATAAAAAAAAAATTGTCGCGTTTTTTAATAAAACCACAAGTTTTAAAATACATTAGTTTTTGCAATAATATATTGGATTGATTTAGTGATTTTTTTAAATATGTGGCTGTTGTACACTTTTAGTTGATAAAAAGTCTGATATACATCCTTCATGCTTTCAGAATTTTTAAAAGATTATCTGCCTATAATGATATTTTTAGTTTTAGCCTTAGGGTTAAGTTGTGCATTTGTCATTATTAATCTTATACTTTCCCCTAAACATCCTGATCCAGAAAAACTATCTGCTTATGAGTGTGGTTTTGAACCCTTTGAAGATTCAAGGATGGAATTTGATGTCAGATTTTATTTAGTTGCTATTTTGTTTATAATTTTTGATTTAGAAATTGCCTTTCTATTTCCCTGGGCAGTTTCATTAGGTAATATTGGAATCGTGGGATTTATTTCGATGATGATTTTTTTATTTATATTAACAATTGGTTTTATTTATGAATGGAAAAAAGGCGCTTTAGATTGGGAATAATTTAAAATAAATGACTCTAGAGAATAAAAATAAAAAAATACCTGAAGAATTTAAAAAACTTGCTGAGGATTTTAGTAAGAATGGTTTCATAACAACTTCTTTTGATAATTTAATTAATTGGTCTAGGGCTGGATCTTTACATTGGATGACTTTCGGTCTTGCCTGTTGTGCTGTCGAAATGATGCAAACTGCCATGCCCAGATATGACCTTGAAAGATTTGGGGCCGCCCCAAGAGGATCACCAAGGCAATCTGATGTTATGATTGTTGCAGGAACTTTAACAAACAAAATGGCACCAGCTCTAAGGAAAGTTTATGATCAAATGCCTGAACCTAGATATGTAATTTCAATGGGTAGCTGTGCTAATGGTGGTGGTTATTATCACTATTCATATTCAGTTGTACGTGGTTGCGATAGAATTGTTCCAGTTGATATATATGTTCCAGGCTGCCCCCCATCTGCAGAGGCTTTATTATATGGAATTATGCAATTGCAAAAAAAAATTAGAAATAAAGGTTCTTTAAACAGATAAACATCATGAATAATTTAAATGATCTAGAAAAAAAAATAAACTCAGAACTTAATACTAAAATAAAAAATTCTGAAATTAGACATAATCAACTTTATATATCGATTGATTGCAATGATCTTATGGATGTTTGTGTTTTTTTAAAAAGTAACAAAAATACAAAATTTAGACAGTTAATAGAAATTACAGCTGTTGATTATCCAGAAGCAACTAAGCGCTTTAAGATAGTTTACTTATTTTTAAGTCATGAATTTAACTATCGAATAATATTAAGCTACTTTATTAATGAAAAAGAAGTAATTCCATCGTTAACATCAATCTTTCCATCAGCAAATTGGATGGAACGTGAACTGTTTGATATGTATGGCGTAAATTTTAAAGACCATCCAGATTTAAGAAGAATTTTAACTGATTATGGTTTTGAAGGACATCCTTTAAGAAAAGACTTTCCTCTCACAGGTCATGTTGAAAGTAGATACAGCGAAGATCAAAAAAAAGTTATCAATGAACCGGTTAAATTAGAACAAAACTATAGAAATTTTGACTATGAAAGTCCATGGAAAGGCACTGAATATATAAAAAGACAAACTGAAAAAAATGACGAAAAAAATTAAAACATTAAATCTTAATTTTGGTCCTCAACATCCTGCAGCCCATGGAGTTCTTAGACTTATTTTAGAACTAGATGGAGAAGTTGTTGAAAAAGCAGATCCCCATATAGGGTTACTGCACAGAGGTACTGAAAAATTAATTGAAAATAAAACTTATATGCAAGCTGTTCCTTATTTCGACAGACTTGACTACGTAGCACCAATGAATCAAGAGCATGCATTTGCACTTGCTATAGAAAAAATTTTACAAATTGAGGTACCTATTAGAGCTCAATTTATAAGAGTAATGTTTTGTGAGATAGGTAGAATTTTAAGTCATATATTAAATGTAACAACACAAGCACTTGATGTTGGGGCTTTAACTCCATCTCTTTGGGGATTTGAAGAGCGTGAAACCTTAATGACATTTTATGAGAGAGTGTCTGGCTCAAGATTACATGCAAATTATTTTAGGGCTGGTGGTGTACACCAAGATTTACCAAGAGGTTTAGCAGATGATATTTTAGATTTTTGTGAATCATTTCCTAAAATTATTGATGATTTAGAAACCTTGTTAACTGACAATAGGATTTTTAAACAAAGAAATGTGGATATTGGTATTGTTAGTAAAGAAGATGCATTAGATTATTCTTTTAGTGGAGTGATGATTAGAGGCTCAGGTGTCCCATGGGATTTAAGAAAATCTCAACCATATGATTGTTATGAACAATTAGATTTTAAAATACCTGTTGGAAAAAATGGAGACTGTTACGACAGATATTTATGTCGTATTGAAGAAATGAGAGAGAGTGTTGGAATAATAAAACAATGCATAGCTAAAATGACCAAAGGGCCTATAAAATCATTAGATGGAAAAATTAGCCCACCTTCAAAAAAAGACATTAAACAATCAATGGAGTCGTTAATACATCATTTTAAATTGTTCACAGAAGGATACCGTGTAAACAAAGATGAAATTTATACAGCTGTTGAAGCACCCAAAGGTGAATTTGGTGTATACTTAATCTCTGATGGGACTAGCAAACCTTATAAATGTAAGATTAGAGCCCCAGGTTTTTCTCATTTACAAGCTATGGATTATCTTATTAAAGGACATATGTTAGCTGATGTTCCAGCAGTACTTGGTTCTCTAGATATAGTTTTTGGTGAGGTAGACAGATGAGTTTAAGAAAACCTTCAAAAGATCAACCTAAAAGTTTTGAGTTTAATCAAGCATCATTAGATGCTGCAAAAGTAATTGTTTCAAAATATCCTGAAGGTAAACAACAAAGTGCAGTTATGGCTTTACTTTATATTGCGCAAAAACAAAATAGTAATTGGATACCCTTAGCTGCTATGAAATACATAGCTAAATTTTTAGAGATGCCTTATATAAAGGTTTATGAAGTAGCAACATTTTATACAATGTACAATCTAGCACCTGTAGGTAAACATTTTATTCAAGTTTGTACAACCACACCATGTATGATTAGAGGCGCCTATAAACTTGTGGAGGCATGTAAAGAAAAAATTTCTGAAAATGAAAATGAATTATCTAATGATAAAAGCTGTTCTTGGATGGAGGTAGAATGTTTAGGCGCATGTGTAAATGCACCCATGATGCAAATTAATGATGAATATTTTGAAGATTTGGATAAAGAAAAAACTTTAAAAATTTTAGATGAAATTTTATCAGGAAAAAAACCTAAGCCAGGATCTTACAGAGGTAGAATAAATAATGAACCAGAAAATAATAGAAAAACATTAATAGAAATTTAAAATGCTTAAAGACGAAGATAGAATATTTAAAAATTTATATAATGACAAAGGTTCAGATGTAGAATCCTCAAAAACAAGAGGTGATTGGATTGGAACAAAAGACCTAATACAAAAAGGAAGAGATTGGATTATAAATGAAATTAAAATTTCAGAGCTAAGAGGTAGAGGAGGAGCAGGTTTTCCAACAGGATTAAAATGGTCTTTTGCACCAAAAGAAATTGGCTCGAGACCACATTATTTAGTAATTAACGGTGATGAATCAGAGCCTGGAACTTGTAAGGATAGAGATATATTAAGATTTGAACCTCATAAATTAATAGAAGGCTGTTTAATAGCTGGTTATGCGGTGCAAGCACATATCTGTTATATTTACATAAGAGGTGAATATTTTCTTGATGGTCAAAAATTACAAGCTGCAATTGACGAAGCTTATGAAAAAAAATTAATTGGAAAAAATGCCTCTGATACAGGTTGGGATTTCGATATTTATATTCACTATGGTGCTGGTGCATATATTTGTGGTGAAGAAACAGCCTTACTTGAAAGTATAGAAGGTAAAAAAGGTCAACCAAGATTGAAACCTCCTTTTCCAGCTTTGATAGGATTATATGGTTGTCCAACAATAATTAATAATGTTGAAACGATCGCTGTTGTTCCAACAATCTTAAGAAAGACTGGAAAATGGTTTGCTTCGTTAGGAAAAGCAAAAAATACAGGGACTAAAATTTTTTGCATTTCTGGAAATGTAAACACCCCTTGTAATGTTGAAGAAGAAATGAGCATTCCTTTAAAAGAATTAATTGAAGTTCATGCTGGTGGTGTAGTTGGAGGATGGGATAACTTACAGGCTGTTATACCAGGTGGATCTTCAATGCCATTAATACCTAAAAAAACTTGTGAAACATTAACAATGGATTTTGACTCATTAATGAATGAGAAAAGTGGCCTTGGTACTGCAGGTGTGGTTGTTATTAATAAAGATCAAGACATAATTAAGTGTATGGCAAGAATTGCCAGATTTTATAAACATGAAAGTTGTGGACAGTGTACTCCATGTAGAGAAGGATCAGGATGGATGTGGAGAATGTTGGAACGAATGACTAAAGGTGAAGCTTCAAGAGATGAGGTGAGTATGTTAGAAGATGTTACAAATCAAATTGCTGGTCACACAATCTGCGCATTTGGAGAGGGGTCATCTTGGCCTGTTCAAGGACTATTAAGACACTTTAGAAAAGAGATAGAAAAGAGAAATAATTTTAATCCAACATTTGAAACTGATAAAGGAATTCCTTACTTAGTTGATCAACATTTACTGGAAAAAAAAGATGCTTAAATTAAAAGTAAATAATACTGAAATAGAAGTTGAAGAAGGACTTACTGTATTGCAAGCTTGTGAAAAGGCTGGAGTTGAAATTCCAAGATTTTGTTATCATGAAAAGTTATCAATTGCTGGTAATTGTAGAATGTGTTTAGTTGAAATGGAAAAATCTCCTAAACCTATAGCTTCTTGTGCAATGCCTGCAGCTGAAGGTATGAATATAAAAACTAATACTGCATTAGTTGAAAAAGCAAGAAAAGGTGTAATGGAGTTTTTATTAGCAAATCATCCGTTAGACTGTCCAGTTTGTGATCAAGGTGGTGAATGTGATTTACAGGATCAGTCAATGTTTTATGGAGTTGATAAATCTAGATACAAGGAAAATAAAAGATTTGTTCCAGAAAAAAATATGGGACCTTTGATTAAAACCCAAATGACTAGATGTATACATTGTACAAGATGTGTAAGGTTTGCAACTGAAGTAGCCGGAGTTCCAGAACTTGGGGCTATAGGCAGAGGAGAAGATATGCAAATTACTACATACCTGGAACAATCTATGCAATCAGAATTATCTGCTAATGTCGTTGATTTATGCCCCGTGGGTGCTCTTACCTCAAAACCCTATGTTTTTGAAGCCCGACCTTGGGAACTAAAAAAAACTGAAACAATTGATGTAATGGATGCAGTTGGGTCCAATATAAGAGTTGATACATATGGGTGGGAAGTAAAAAGAGTTTTACCAAGGGTTAATGAAGATATAAACGAAGAATGGATTTCAGATAAAACTAGGTATGCCTGTGATGGATTACTAAATCAGAGATTAGACACACCTTATATTAAATATAATGGAAAATTTGAAAAAGCATCATGGAAAGAAGTTTATGAAATAATTAAATCTAAATTTAAAAATATAGATAAGGATAAAATTTGTGGAATTACAGGAGATTTAGTTAACATGGAAACTCTTTATATATTTAAAGAATTATTTAATAAAACCTTAAACACTCAAAACATTGAGTCTAGAAGTAGTCATTCTTATTTAAATCCCGATAAAAGAGAAAATTATTTATTTAATTCATCAATCAATAGAATTGAAGAGTCAGATTTTATCTTCTTAGTTGGAAGTAATCCCAGATATGAAGCGACAATTTTAAATGCACGTATTAGAAAAGCTTACATAGCAAATAAAACAAAAATAATATCTCTAAATGATGTTGGGGATTTAACATATCCATACAACGCATTAGATGGAAATATTCAGAATATTAAAGATATTATTGATGATAAACATGAAATATCTAGCCTGATAACTAAAGCCAAAAAACCAATAATTATATTTGGTCAATCTGCATTAAAGTCAAAGTATTCAAAATTTATATTTGAGTCTTTCAAATCTTATTTAATTAAAAACAATAAGATATCAGAAGACTGGAATGCTTTAAATATTATTTCTGAGAATGCTGCAACAGTCGGAGGTTTTGATTTAGGTATTTACAAAACAACAGACGGATCAAACGAAATTTTAAAAGATTTAGAAAACAATAAATTTGAATTAATATATTTATTAGGTCAGGATAATATTAAATTTAACAAACAAAATGAATTTATAATTTACCAAGGTAGTCATGGAGATAAGGGTGCAGAAATTGCTGATATTATACTTCCAGGTGCAGCCTACACAGAACAGAGTGGCTATTATACTAACCTAGAGGGAAAATTACAAAAAGCATATAAAGCTTCATATCCACCTGAGAATGCAAAAGAAGATTGGCTAATAATAAATGAAATCGCAGAAATTATGAATCATAGAAAATTATTTAATGATAAAGATGAACTAGAAAGTAGTTTAATCAATCAAATTAATTTAATGATAGAAAAAAATAAATCAAAAAATTTTATTCAAATTGAAAATTTAACATTTGAAAAAGAAATTTTGAAAATTGATTCTGAAGACTATTATCATTCAAATGTAATTGCTAGAGCTTCTAAGACAATGAACGAATGTAAGTTAGCAAAAATTAATTTTAAATCTACAGGCACAGAAGGTTAATTAAATGGAATATTTAAATATAATCTTTTCTGAAACTTACAAGATATTATTTTTATTAGTTCCAGTTTTGGTATCGGTTGCAATGATAGTCTGGCTTGATCGTCGTATTTGGGCTTTTGTTCAAAAAAGACAAGGTCCAAATGTTGTTGGTCCATTTGGTTTATTACAGTCATTAGCTGATGCGCTAAAATATATATTTAAAGAAGTTATTATTCCTTCGAGTTCAAATAAAGTAATTTTTATTCTAGCTCCAATCGTTACTATGACATTAGCTTTAGTGTCTTGGGCTGTTATTCCATTTAGCGCCACTCAAGTAATTGCAAATATAAATGTTGGAATACTTTACTTATTTGCTGTTTCATCCCTTGGTGTTTATGGAATAATTATGGGCGGCTGGGCCTCTAACTCTAAATATCCTTTTTTAGGTGCTATTAGATCTGCTGCTCAAATGGTTTCTTATGAAGTTTCAATAGGCGTTATAATCATAAATGTTTTACTATGTGTTGGTTCATTAAATTTAAATGATATTGTGATTGCGCAAGAGGAACTTTGGTTTGTAGTTCCTTTGTTTCCAATGTTTGTAATTTTTTTCATATCTGCCTTGGCAGAAACTAATAGGCCGCCGTTTGATTTACCAGAGGCTGAGGCAGAACTTGTTGCTGGTTATCAAACAGAATATTCTGGGATGATGTACGCGATGTTTTGGTTAGGTGAATATGCTAATATTTTGCTTATGTGTGCGATGGGGTCAATTCTATTTTTAGGAGGCTGGTTATCGCCAATTGAAATTTATCCATTCAATTTGATACCAGGAGCTATTTGGTTAATCTTTAAGATTTTATTTCTTTTTATATTGTTTGCATTAGTAAAAGCAATTGTACCAAGATATAGATACGACCAGTTAATGAGATTAGGTTGGAAAATATTTTTACCTTTATCTTTAACTTGGGTTGTTCTTACAGCAAGCTATTTGTTTTATTTTAACTTATTACCAGTAAATTAATTATGAGAATTTCAAGAATTTTAAAAACAATTTTTATGTTAGATTTTTTTGGAGGACTCGTAATTGCACTTCGTGAACTTTTTAGATCTAAAAAAACAATCAATTACCCATTTGAAAAAGGAAAAATAAGCCCAAGATTTAGAGGTGAGCATGCCCTTAGAAGATACCCAAATGGTGAAGAGAGGTGTATAGCTTGTAAATTATGTGAAGCTGTTTGTCCTGCCCAAGCTATAACCATAGAGTCTGCAGAGAGAGATGATGGAAGTAGAAAAACTACTAGATACGATATAGATATGATGAAATGTATTTACTGTGGCCTATGTGAGGAATCATGTCCTGTTGATGCAATTGTTCAAGGTCCTAACTTTGAATTCTCAACAGAAACTAGAGAAGAGCTTTATTATAATAAAGAAAAACTTTTAGACAATGGTGATAGATGGGAAAATGTTTTAGCGGCAAATATTAAAGCTGATAAACCATACAGATAATTATTATGTTAGCACATTCAATTTTTTTTTATATTTTCTCATTAATAGCGATCATTTCAGCAATAATGGTAACTGTGTCTAAAAATACAGTTCATTCTGTATTTTTTTTAATTTTAGATTTTATTAGCATCTCTTGTTTATTTATAATGATAGGTGCTGAATTTCTTGGAATGATTATGCTAATTGTTTATGTAGGAGCTGTTGCGGTTTTATTCTTATTTGTAGTAATGATGTTAAATGTAGCTCAACAAAAAAACCAATGGTTCAG
>JADHQW010000055.1 GCA_016777705.1 Alphaproteobacteria bacterium
TTTAATGGTACAGAAATAACAGGAAAATATTTGGGTCTAATTGGTTGTGGTAATATAGGTTCAATTGTTGCTAATAGAGCAATAGGTTTAAAAATGAAGGTTTTAGCGTTTGATCCTTTTTTATCAAAAGAAAAAGCATTTGAATTAGGTGTAGAAAAAGTAGAATTAGACTATTTATTAAAAAACTCCGATATTATATCTTTGCACACACCTTTGACAGATGATACTAAGAATATTATTTCATCAAAAGCAATAAGCATGATGAAAAAAGGTTCAAGAATTGTTAATTGTGCTAGAGGTGGTTTAGTTGACGAAATTGCGTGCAGAGCTGCGTTAGAAACTGGTCATTTAGCAGGAGCTGCTTTCGATGTTTTTACTGTAGAACCTGCTAAAGAAAATATTTTGTTTGAAGCTCCCAACCTAATTGCGACACCTCATTTAGGAGCGGCTACTTTAGAGGCACAGGAAAATGTTGCTATACAAATAGCACAGCAAATGTCTGACTATCTCAATACGGGTGCTGTTGTTAATGCTCTTAATTTTCCAAACGTAACTTCAGATGAAGCTCCAATATTAAAACCATATATTAAACTTGCGTATCTTTTAGGCTCATTTTTGGGACAAGTTACACAAGAAGGTGTTACAAGTATAAAATTAGAATTAGATGGGAAAGCTTCAAATATTCAAGATCTGCCTTTAATGGCAAGTGCCTTAGTAGGTATTTTGGAACCTACATCAGCAGCTGTTAATAATATCAATTCGGCTTCAGTTGCAGCAAGTAGAGGTATAAATTTATCAACAATAAAACACGAAAGACGTTGTGATTACGAAACTTTAGTAAAAATAACTATTCGTCATGAAAAAGGCGAGAGAACAATATTAGGTACTTTAATAGCGGGTAACAAGCCTAGAATTGTTAATATTCAAGGAATACCAATTGAGTCAGATTTTCCTAAAAATGCTCTTTATTTAAGAAATTATGATAAACCTGGTTTTATTGGTGATCTAGGCAATGCATTAGGTAGCCAAAAAATTAATATTGCTTCATTTCATTTAGGCCGTCGTGATGTGGGTGGAGAAGCGATAGCATTAGTAGAAGTTGATGAAGCTATTAACAATAAAATAGTATCTGAAATTAAATCCCTACCTCAAGTAGCTCGAGTTAATTCAATTTCTTTTCAATAAACTTTATTTATAAAAAACCAGAAAAATTATTAGATAGATTATTAACTTTGTTATATAAAATATAATTTAATCTAATTAAGGCTGATATAATGATTAGTTCATCAAGTAAAAAGGGACTATTGCCAGCTGGCTTGAGTGACATACTGTATCCCGACGCTCGTATTCAAGCAAAAACCACAGAAAATCTGTTAGATGTGTTCTCAAATTATGGATATATGAGAGTAAAGCCTCCACTAGTTGAATATGAAGATAGTCTTCTGTCAGATGGACCAGGTGCAGTATTGAAAGATTCAACTTTTAGGATTATGGACCCATTATCTCAAAGAATGATGGCTTTAAGATCTGACGTCACTGCGCAAATTTCTAGGATTGCATCTACACGTTTATCACATTTACCTAGGCCACTTAGATTGTCATATTCTGGCGACGTTTTAAGAGTAAAAGGTGATAGTTTTAATTCGGAACGTCAAAAAACTCAGGTAGGTGCTGAACTAATTGGTCCAAAGTCAGAATTAATAGATTCTGAGATTATACTTGTTTGTTCACAATCACTAAAATCAATAAATATTAGAAATATTACAGTTGATTTAAATTTACCTTTTTTAAGGGATTTGTTTTTAGATGGAATTGAAAATTCTCTAAAAGAGAAAATCAATGAAGCAATAGATAGAAAAGATTCACAAACATTAAAAAAATTAAAATTTAATAACTTAGATATTATTTTGAAATTTATGGAATGCACTGGAAATTATGAAAATGGTATTAAGAAGTTATCTGAATTAAAATTAGACGGAATTCTTTTAGAAGCAAGAGAATACCTATTAAAAGTCATTAATATTATTAAAGAAAATGATAGTTCTATAAATATTTCTATTGATCCACTTGAAAACAGAGGATTTAAATATCACACAGGTTTAACATTCACAATTTTTTCTGAAATGTTTAAAGGTGAGATTGTAAAAGGTGGAAGTTATAATACTCTATCGGGCGAAACGGCAACTGGCTGCACAATATACACAGAAAAATTTCATAATTCATCAGTATCTTATAATCAAAACGATTTAGTTTACATGCCATATTTAAATATGATGGAAGCAGACAAAGTTATTAAAAAAGGGTTTAGTGTTGTATTTGGAAGTGAACTAAATAACAATTCTGATAAAGAAGCAACTGAATTGAAATGTAAATATATATGGAAAAATAATACCATAGTGAAATTAAAATATTAAGATTTAATAATTAAATTAAGGAATTTTCGATGAGTAATGTTATTGTCATTGGTACACAATGGGGAGATGAAGGCAAAGGTAAAATAGTTGATTGGTTGTCTGAAAAGGCTGATTTAGTTGTAAGGTTTCAAGGAGGTCATAATGCTGGGCATACTCTTGTTATAGATGGTAATGTTTTCAAATTATCACTGTTACCCAGTGGTATTGTCAGGGATAATACTGTTGCCCTCATTGGTAACGGTGTTGTAATTGATCCATTTCACTTAATAAAAGAAATTAAACAACTAGAAGAAAAAAATATTAAAATCTCTTCAGAGAATTTAATTATTTCTGACGCAGCTTTCTTAATCTTACCTATACATCAATTAGTTGACGAAGTTAGGGAAAAAAATAATGGCTCCAAAAAAATAGGAACTACAGGGCGAGGAATTGGTCCTTCTTATGAGGATAAGGTAGGTAGAAGGGGCCTAAGAATATGTGACTTTTTGAATAAAGAATATTTTGAAAGTAAGTTAAAAAAACTTTATGATTTTCATAATATATGGTTGACTGCAATGAATGAACCTAAACAGAATTATAATGAAGTTATAAAGGAAATTTGGAGTATTGGACAAAAAATTATTCCATTTACTAAACCATCATGGGAAATTATATATAATTACAAAAATAGACTTTCTAATATTTTATTTGAAGGAGCTCAAGGTACTTTTTTAGATATTGATCATGGAACTTATCCTTTTGTAACTAGTAGTAATACAGTTTCTTCTCAAGCAGGAATTGGTTCTGGAGTTGGGCCTACATCTATGGATTACACTCTTGGCATAACTAAGGCTTATACAACTAGGGTTGGTTCAGGGCCATTTCCATCGGAAGATAGTGGAGAAAATGGTATTAAGCTAGGTGAAAATGGTCATGAGTTTGGAACAGTTACCGGAAGACAAAGACGTTGTGGTTGGTTTGATGCAGTTTTAGTAAAACAAGCTGTAGCTTTATCAAGCATTGATGGTATTGCTTTTACAAAATTAGATGTATTAGATGGATTTAAAGAAATTAAGATTTGTGTCGGTTACACTTTAGATGAAAAAAACATTGATTATTTACCTACCTCTACTCTTGAACAAGAAAAGGTTAAACCGGTCTATGAGATAATGAAAGGTTGGGAAGGGTCTATAGCAGGTGTTCAAAGTATAGATTTATTGCCTAATGAAGCAAAAGATTATATCAAAAAAATAGAAACATTAATAAATTGTAAAATTATAATGATATCAACCAGTCCTGAGAGGGTGGATACTATATATTTAGAAAATCCTTTTGAGTTCGTTTAGAAATATTATTAATTCTATATTAACTTAATTTCATTAGCTTTTAATTTCATAGCTTCTTGAAGTTTTTCAAAGGCTCTATTTTCGATTTGTCTTATTCTTTCACGGCTTACTTTATACTCTTGAGATAAATCTTCTAGTGTCATGGGATTATCAGTTAAACGTCTTTTTATTATTATATCCTTTTCTCTACTTTTTAATAGATTAAGTGCATCAATCATTAATTTACTTCTTATAGTTTTTTCTTCATGTTCTTCAAAAAGAGTTTCTTGATTTTCTCGATCATCTGTAAGTAGATCTTGCCATTCAGTTTCTTCACCATCATTCTTGTTCATTTGTGCGTTTAGTGAATGGTCACCACCTAACATTCTTCTGTTCATGCTTATTACATCATCTTCAGAGACATCAAGGCTTTTAGCAATATGATTAACTTGATTAGGAGATAAATCACCATCATCAAGAGCATTAATTTTACTTTTAATTTTTCTTAGATTAAAAAAAAGTTTCTTTTGACTAGCAGTAGTTCCTATTTTAACCTGCGACCAAGATCTTAATACAAATTCTTGGATAGCAGCCTTTATCCACCACATAGCATAGGTCGCTAGTCGAAACCCCCTTTCAGGATCAAATTTCTTTACAGCATGCATCATGCCTATGTTGCCTTCAGCAATAAGATCAGCAACTGGTAAGCCATAACCTCGATAACCCATAGCAATTTTGGCAACTAATCTTAGATGACTCGTTACAAGTTTGTGAGCAGCTTTTGTATTATTTTTATCAAGCCAATCTTTTGCTAAGTTGTACTCATCCTCAGCAGTTAACATAGGAAATTTTTTAATTTGGTCTAAGTATCTACCCAGATTATTATCAGGTGATATTAGAGCTACACTACTTGCTTCACTTTTGATCATCTTTAACTCCTAGTTATTTATATAAGCTTATTTTTTAATTTTTAAAGACTTTTTTGTTTTTTTAAGAGTTATTATCTTCTAAGGTATTTATTAAATTTCTCATATCTTGAGGCAATGGACTAACAAAATCTAAATGTTTATTTGTAATTGGATGGTTAAAAGATAACTTAATTGCATGCAAAGCTTGTCTTTTAAATTGTTTAATTAATTCTAATTTCTTTTTATAAAAATCACTTTTAAGCCTCTTTTTCATTAAAGCTTTTCCGTATACATGATCTCCAATTATACTATGACCTAGATCAGATAAATGTACTCTAATTTGATGAGTTCTACCAGTTTCAAGCTTGCATTCAATTAGGGTTCCAAATGGTGCATAAACATTTAAAGTTTTCCATTGAGTAATAGCTAACTTACCTTGCTCGGAAATGCTCATTTTTTTTCTATTAATAGTCGATCGCGCTATTTTTTTATTTATAATACCTTCATTAGGAGGTTGTCCCCATACAATAGCATTATATCTTCTGTCTAAATCATGATTGCTGAAAATTTCACATAATTTTATGTGGCATAATTCAGTTTTTGCAACAACCATCACCCCACTTGTATCTTTGTCTAATCTATGAACTATCCCAGGTCGTTTGACCCCACCAATGCCTTGTAAGCTTGCCCCACAATGATGTAAAAGAGCATTAACAAGAGTTTTATCAGGATGGCCAGGAGCTGGATGTACAACCATTCCTGCTATTTTATTTAAAATCAATAAAAATTCGTCTTCATAAAGAATTTCTAAATTAATATTTTGAGGTGATGGGATTGCTTCAATAACTTTAGGGAGATTAATTTTAATTATGTGACTAGCTTTCACTTTAAAAGATGGATCGTTTATTATGAGATTATCCACTTTGATTAGCCCGCTCTCAATTAATGTTTTTACTCTACTTCGGGACATCGATAAATTTTTATTATTTAGCTCTTGTTTTGGTGCATCACTTACTTTAATAGCTTCTGTAATCCACGCGTCAAGCCTATTAGTTTTTACAAAATAGTCTTTAACTTTTAATATTATTTCTATAGGATTTGTCATGTTTAATGTACTGAACTCAAAAAAAGAAAGTGAAGCTCCGGTGTCATCTAATATAAAGGTTATAAAAATTATTGCTATAATTTTAGGTGGTTTAATAATATTAGGCTTAGTAGCTTTATTTTATGGATTGGCTAATAGTTATAACAGTTTAGAAAAAAAAAATAATAACATTTCTACCAAAACAATTGAAAAAAAGGTAAATCAATTTAATTTTTTACAACCCAAAGATGCTCAATTGATTTCTTCCTCGCTTGGAAAAAATAACGAAATTTTACTCAGATATATTTATCAAGGTAATAATTTGTTAGTGGTACTTGATACAAAAACTAAAAAAATCAGGTCAATAATTACTCTAAAAAAGGAACTGGTAAAATGGTAAAAAATTTAGAAATACTTTCTCATGAATGATAAACCCATTTTGATGGGTACTGATACTATCTCAGGTGTTGCTCCAGAAATACTGGACTCTATAATATCAGCAAGTAGGGTAAAAACATTACCTTATGGTAACGATATTTATACAAAAGAATGTAGAGAAATTATTTGTAAAATTTTTGAAAAAGAAAATTTAGAGATAATACCAATGATGTCAGGTACTGCGTCTAACTCACTCGCTTTATCATCTTTTTTACAGTCTTACGGTAGTATTATTTGTCATGATGAGGCTCATATTAATAACGATGAAGGCGGAGCCCCTGAGTTTTTCTCTGGAGGTGGTAAATTAATAAGTATTTGTGATAATTTAGGAAAATTGAAACCAAAATCATTAAAAACTAAAATTGATAATATGAGTTTTAAAAAAAAGAATACTGCTAATATATCAGGAGTTTCGATTACGCAATTAGCTGAAAATGGAACGATTTATAAAAAAAAAGAAATTTTAGAAATTAGTAAAATATGTAAAAATCACAATATGTTTTTACATATGGATGGTGCCAGATTTGCTAATGCTCTTGTTTCTCAAAACATATCACCAGCTGAAGCAACATGGAAACTAGGAGTTGATTGTTTATCCTTGGGTGCAACCAAAAATGGAGCTATGGCCGCTGAAGTTATAATTTTTTTCAACAATAAATTAGCTTTTGAAGCTAAAAATAAAATTAAGCAGACAGGACACGTCATATCTAAAACTAGATTTATTTCTGCTCAATTAAATGCATGGTTCAAAGACGGATTATGGATTAAGTTAGCAAAATCAGCTAATAATAATGCTAAATACTTAAGTGATCAATTGAGTTTGTTTAGAGATTTTAAACTCTTATATCCAACAGAGGGGAATGAAGTTTTTTTGAAAATTGAAAACAAAACTTATGATCAAATTTTAAAATTAAAAATAATTCCAAATTTATGGTCTAAAGTTAATGATGATGAATTAGTTATAAGGTTTGTAACTTCATTTGAAACTCAAAAAAGTCAAATTGATGAATTAATTAAAAGATTAAGTAATCAATTTATAAAAACTTAAATCCCATAATTTAAGTATAAAGCTATGTTAAGGATTGAAGAATTAATGAGTGTAATTAAATCTTTTTCAAATAAAAAAGCAAATTTTCCAAGGTACGTATGTCCAACTAATAGTGGAAGTAAATAAATTCTAACCATTAAAACAAGCCAGGCAAGGTACAACGGTACAATTGGTTTGACAATAAATTCTGGTGTTAGCTTTGTTGAGAGGTTGATAATTGGTTTTGTTAATTTGTTAAAAAAACGAAATACAATGGCATTACTGACTTCATTCGTAAAAATATTTAATACAAATTTTAAAATTAAAATTAACATTATTAATGCTAATATATAATCAAAAACAATAAGCCAAATAGGGAAAGTATTATCCATGTATGTATTATACAAATTTATAGAAAAAAGGAAAAAAGATAATTAATTTTAGATAAAAATTTTTTTTAAATTGTTTTTTATGTTAATTGTAGAATTCCAACTTTAAGAGGCAAACCTATGAATAATCCACAATATATTTTTTCTATGTATAAAATGAGTAAGGTTTACCCAGGTGGGAAACAAGTATTAAAAGACATAAGCCTTTCTTTTTTACCGGGCGCAAAAATTGGTGTTTTAGGTGGTAATGGTGCAGGTAAATCAACTTTACTAAAAATAATGGCGGGTATTGATAATGAATTTAATGGTGATGCAAAATTAGCAGATGGGATAAAAGTTGGATATTTAGCACAAGAGCCAGAATTAGACAATAATTTAAACGTATATGAAAACGTTATGGAAGGCATGTTTGAAGCTAAAAGTCTAGTAGATGAATTTAATTTAATATCACTTAAATTTTCTGAAGATTTAACTGATGAAGAGATGAATGAGACTATATCTAAGCAAGGTGAACTCCAAGAAAAAATTGATAATATGGATGCTTGGGACCTTGATCGGAAAGCTGAAATTGCAATGGATGCTTTAAGCTTGCCTCCCGGAGAGGCCAAAATAGTGAACTTGTCTGGGGGAGAAAAAAGACGAGTAGCTCTAGCAAAACTATTATTATCCAACCCTGATTTTCTCTTATTGGATGAGCCAACAAACCATCTTGATGCTCTTTCAGTTTCATGGCTTCAAAGGTTCCTTCACGATTTCCCAGGTACGGTTATAACCATTACACATGATAGATATTTTTTAGATGAAGTTGCGGGGTGGATTTTAGAATTAGATCGTGGGGAAGGTATCCCTTACAAAGGAAATTATTCTCAATGGTTAGAGCAAAAACAGAAACGTCTTGAATTAGAAGGGAAAATTGAAGAAGCAAGAAAGAGAAAATTAAGTGAAGAGCTAGAATGGATAAAATCAGCACCAAGAGCGAGACAAGCTAAGTCAAAAGCTCGTATTTCTTCATATGAAGAATTAGTTGCACAAGAACAAAAGAACGAAATTAACACAAATAATCTTGTAATACCTCCAGCCCCAAGATTAGGAAATGAAGTTATTAACTTTAATAATGTATCTAAATCTTTTGAGGATAAATTACTTATAGATAATTTAACTTTTAAACTACCTCCAGGAGGAATTGTTGGAGTAATAGGCGCAAATGGTGCTGGAAAAACTACATTGTTTAGAATGATTACTAAAGAAGAAATACCTAACAATGGAGAGATTATAATTGGTGAAACTGTTAGTCTAAATTATGTAGATCAATCTAGAGATTTATTAAAACCTGAGCAAAACGTTTGGGAGTCTATTTGCGATGGATTAGACGAAATTCAAATAGGGAAAAAATCTATTCAAAGTAGGGCTTACGTTAGTCAATTTAACTTCAAAGGTTCGGATCAACAAAAAATAGTTAGTCATTTGTCTGGAGGTGAAAGGAATAGAGTTCATTTAGCTAAGATGTTAAAAACTCCTGGCAACGTTTTGTTATTAGATGAACCAACTAATGATCTTGATGTTGATACATTAAGGTCTTTAGAAGAAGCAATTCTTGCTTTTTCTGGATGTGTAGTTGTGATTTCACATGATAGATGGTTTTTAAATAAACTCGCTACTCATATCTTAGCGTTTGAAGGTGGAAGTCATGTGGAATGGTTTGAAGGAAACTACCAAGATTACGAACAAGATAAAAAGAGAAGATTAGGTGATGACGCATTAAACCCTAAAAGGATAAAGTATAAACCAATTTCAAGGTGATTTATTTCTTTTTATTATATTTATCAAGTAGTACTTCAAAATCACCTTTATTTTTTCTCAAAATAGTCATTGTTTCAGCTTTGTGAGAACTTACTAAAGATATACCCTCTATTTCTAAATCTAAAATCTGAAGATTTCCTTCATTGTTTGTGGCAAGTTTCCAAAGGAGATTAACAGGAGGTTTGTTATTGTTAGGGTCCTCAATTCTGCCCCTTACATAAATAAGTTTTTTTCCCCTTAATTCAGAATCAGTAGATATATAATTTAATGTTGATAATGTATTTAGGTGATCTTCTACAGTTTTAACTATTTCTTGGAGTAGGGCATTTTTGTATCTCTCCCTTTGAAGAACTGTTGCTTTTTTCCAGAAAGAACCAGTGGTCGCCTTAGCCATAAAATTTAAATTAATATATTCTTTAATTAACGAGGAAATTCTTAACGATTTCTCATTTTGATCTAATTTGAGTGTTTCAATTGCGTTAACTTTAGCCTTACTTATCATTTCTTGGATTATAGTATTGCTTTTTTCTAGTTTATCAGCACAAGCACCATTTGAAATTAAAGTTATTGAGATTGGTAAAATTAAAACAAAGTATAGTAGATCTTTAATTTTAAATTTATTGTAAAAGCTTCTCAAATTCTTCATCCTTGTTTTTATTTTTAATATTATGGTACTTTTCGTTATACACATTTTTTCTTCGATTTTGAATATAATAAGATTTCATCTTTGTATATGGATCAGGTGAATTATATAATTTATCAATGGCATTGGATAGTTTAGATCTTGTATCAATTACATTGATTGGTATTTCAATTAAGTTGATGTCATTCACAGTAGTAGAAGAAACTTTTGTCATATTTTGTCTATCTACAAAATAACCTGAAAAATCTCTTGTCATTTTAGGCCCTAAAAAAGGCACTACTAAAAAAGGTCCCTCTGGAACATTTAATTTAGCTAAAGTTGATCCAAAATCTTTTTTTAATATTTCAGTTTCACCATTATCTAAATCATAAAAGCCAAGGGTTAAACCATTTAGCATAAACTTAGCTGACGCTAAAATTGTGTTTTCTAAGTCAAATTGAAAAGTACTATTAGCAATAGTAACAGGAAGTTCCATCCAATCTAAATGATTACTAATACTCTTTCTAGCACCATTTGGAATATTTCTAACATAAGCTTTACTTAAAGGGTTTACTAATTTTTGGTCTACATATTTATTGAACCCAAATACATGCCTATTTAAGTTTTCAAATGGATCTGATTCTTTTGTAACATTTTTACTACCTGAACAGCCTCCTAAAGAAAGAGAGACTAAAAACAAGGTAATTAAAATATATTTGAAGTTTTTCATCATAGTTCAACTAAGTAATCTAAAAGGCGTAATACTTATATTATTTATTTATTAATTTTCTACAAGTCAAACATTCTATATGATAGGTATAAAGTTAAATATTTATAATAATAAAAAGAATATATCTTCTACTATAATGAATGATTTTTTAAACCATAAAGCTTTTATTGATTTAAACGAGCCTCAAAAAGAGGCTGTTAAAACTCT
>JADHQW010000056.1 GCA_016777705.1 Alphaproteobacteria bacterium
GTATTTAAAATTTTTGTTGCTTCAATTTTGGCATTTTCAATCAAGCCGTTGCTTAAATAGGTTCTTCCACAACATAATGCTTTATTATCTTTTGAATTTGGAATAAAGGGAAAATATCCAGCTGATTTTAAGACCTTTATGGCGGATCTTATATTTTCTGGTTCATAATAACGATTAAAAGTATCAACAAATAATATGATTGGAGTTTGGCCATTAATTTTTTCAATTGAGTTTGGTAATTCATTATTTCTAAAGAAATCATTACGCCATGCTGGTAGTGGCCTTTTTGCAGTAAAACCAAAGAGTAACTCACTAATTTTGGCAGCGCCAGGAATTTTATCTCTTAGATTAAAAAGTTTAGAAAAGTTAGATGCAAACGCAGCATACTTAGGTAAGTAGGCTATTAATTTGCTATTTAAATTAAGACCATATTTGTTTGCATGTAGGTTTGATAACTCTATTTTCATTTTTGACATATCTACGCCTGTTGGACATTCGCGTTTACAAGCTTTACAAGAGACACATAACTTCATTGTTGCTGTCATTTCTTTACTTGTAAGTGCGTTATTACCCAATTGTCCTGAAAGGGCTAATCTAAGCGAATTAGCTCTTCCTCTAGTTGAATCTTTCTCATCTTTTGTAACTCTGAAAGATGGACACATAACTCCGCCATCTAACTTTCTACATGATCCATTATTATTACACATTTCAATTGCCCCTTGAAACCCACCAGCATTACCAGGCCATTGGGACCAATCTAAAATAGTATTAATATTTTTTGCGTTATATGAAGGGGCATATCTAAAGTAATCTCTAGCGTCCATTTTAGGTGCATTTATTATTTTTCCAGGGTTAAAAATATTATCTGGATCAAAAGCTTGTTTAATAGTTTCGAAAATATTAATCATTTTTTTTCCAAACATTACTTCATTAAACTCAGAACGTGCTATTCCATCGCCGTGCTCTCCTGAATAAGAACCTTTAAACTTTTTTACCAATTTACTAGTTTCATCTGCAATATTGCGCATTTTTGAAACATCCGTTTGAAGCTTCATGTTTAAAACAGGCCTTACATGAAGACATCCAACAGAAGCATGAGCATACCAAGTTCCTTTGGTGTCATATTTGTCAAATATTCGATTTAATCCATCAGTATACTCAGCTAGATCTTTAAGCTCGACTGCACAATCTTCTATGAAGGAAACTGGCTTTGCTTCATCCTTCATAGACATCATAATGTTCAACCCCGACTTTCTCATTTCAGTTACTTTTGCTTGTAAAGCATTGTCAATAACATCAATAACTCCTCCAATTTTTTTATTACCTTTCCATGAATATCCTAAATCACCCATTAATTGATGAAGTTTTTTCAATCTATGTTGATTCACACTCATGTCTTCTTCTGCGAATTCAACTAAAAGTAAAGATTTAGGGTTGTCTTTTACGACTGCTTCAACTGTAGGTTGAAATATATCAATCTTTCTTGCAAGACTAAGCATCGTATCGTCAACAAGCTCCACTGCTATTGGATCTAATGGAACAATATGTTGTGCAGCATCCATTGCCTCATAGAATGATGGAAAGTGACATATACCCATAATTTTTTGAGAAGGAAGAGGTGACAATTTAAGAGTAATTGCAGATGAATATACTAAAGTTCCTTCTGATCCTACTAATAAGTGAGATAAATTTATTCCGTCGCCTTTTTTACCGTTTGGTCTGGAGGCCATTGCATCTGGTAAAAGTGAATCAATATTATACCCGCCAACTCTACGAAGTACTTTAGGAAATTTTGTTAATATTTCATCTTTATTCTCTAGAGCTAGATTTAAAAGGTTATTTATAATTTTTGGAGCAAGTTCTTTGCTCGAAGCTATCTCTTTATCTTTAATATGCCCAAATTTATACGTTGAGCCATCACTTAATATTCCTTCTATTTCCAAAACATTGTCTCTCATCATTCCATATCTAATTGAGCGTCCACCACAACTATTGTTACCTGTCATTCCACCAATTGTTGCTCTGCTGGAAGTTGAAACATCTACAGGAAACCATAATCCAAATGGTTTTAAAAATTTGTTTAATTCATCAAGTACTATTCCAGGCTCGACTATGCATGTCATTTTTTCTTTGTTAAAATCTAATATTCTATTTAAAAATTTTGAATTATCTATAATTATTGCTTCATTAACAGTCTGACCACATTGAGAGGTTCCTCCTCCTCTAGCTAAAAGTGGAACTTTGGCTTCTCTTGCATAATTAATAGTATCTATCAAATCTGATTTTTTTTTTGGTATTAAAACACCGTACGGCATCATTTGATAAATAGATGCGTCTGTTGAGTATCTGCCTCTAGTAAAATTGTCATAATAAATTTCTGCTGTTGTTTTATTCTTCAATTTTTTTAGTAATTGCTGTGAACTACCGTCTGGCATAAAAACCTCTGTCTCTGAATTAAAATTCAATATGGAAAATTTATTATTTAAAGTGTATGTATAAAGTAATTTATAAATAGTTTATTTTCAATGACAGATATTAAGTAAATAAGGAAATTTTTTAATATGAATAAAAGATATATGCCAGGAAAACATTTTTTACAATTACCTGGACCTTCAAATGTGCCTGATAGAATTTTAAGGGCTATGGATTATCCTACTATAGATCATCGTGGACCAGATTTCCCTTATTTAGCCAATGCCTGCCTTAATGGAATGAAAACAATTTTTAAAACAAATTCAAATGTAATAATTTTTCCAGCATCAGGAACAGGTGCATGGGAGGCGGCACTAGTAAATACACTTAATGAGGGCGATTTAGTTTTGATGGTTGAAACTGGTCATTTTGCCACTTTATGGAAGAAAATGGCTAATAAACTTGGAATTAAAACTGAGTTTTTAGAAACTGACTGGAGAAGAGGTGTTGAACCCGAAAAATTATTGGATAGATTAAAAAATGATATTGAAGGAAAAATCAAAGCTGTATGCGTAGTCCATAATGAAACATCTACAGGTAGTACTTCAAGAATAAAAGAAGTAAGAAATGTAATGAATTTAGCTAACCATGAAGCTTTATTAATGGTTGATACAATTTCGGGGTTAGCTTCTATGGAGTATGAACATGACGATTGGGGAGTTGATGTTACTATTTCGGGCTCCCAAAAAGGTTTGATGCTGCCTCCTGGCTTATCATTTAATGCAATATCGGAAAGAGCTATTCTTACCTCCAAAAAATCGGGCATGCAAAGATCCTATTGGGATTGGGAAGAACAAATAGAGGCTAATAAATCTGGTTCTTTTCCCTATACGCCTGCTACCAATCTTTTATATGGTTTAAAAGAAGCAATAAACATGCTTCACGAAGAGGGTTTAGAAAATGTTTTTAAACGACATGGTAGACACGCAAAAGCAACAAGGGCAGCTGTACAAGCATGGGGCTTGGAGGTTCTTTGCCAAGAAGAGATGGATTACTCTAATGTTTTAACTGCTGTTAAATTACCAGATGGACATAATGCAGACGAATTAAGAAAAATTATTTTAGAAAATTTCAATATGTCTCTTGGAAATGGATTGTCTAAGCTTGCAGGTAAAGTTTTTAGAATTGGTCACCTAGGTGATTTTAATGATCTAATGCTAATGGGTACATTAACAGGAATAGAAATGGGATTATCTTTAGCCGGTGTTCCGCATCAAAAGGGAGGTGCTGCAAGGGCCTCTGAGTTTTTAATCAGTAATTAGTTAATGATAATTTTATTGTTGTTTGAAAATATATTGATATAGTTTCAATTTATTAATTAATTATAAGGGGAAGATAATGAACTTTAAGAGTTTATCTATAATGACTATAGGAGCTATTGCATTATCAGCAACTGTTTCTGCGAAAGAGTTAAGGTTATCACATCAATGGTCAACAAAAGATGTTCGTCACAAATTTGCACAAATTGTTGCTGATCACGTGGCTTCTGCAAACGTTGATCTAAATATAAAAATATTTCCATCTAAATCACTTTTTAAACCCAAGGAACAATATAAGCCTTTAACTAGGGGTCAATTAGATATGACTGTTTTTCCATTGTCATACGCTGGCGGTCAACAACCTGCTTATAACTTAACATTAATGCCAGGACTTGTAAAAAATCATGATCACGCAGCTCGTATGAATTATTCACCTTTTATGGAAGAAATACAAAAAATTATGGCAACTGATGATGTTATGGTTGTAGTCCATGGATATTTAGCAGGTGGTTTTGCAGGTAAGGACAAGTGTATTACTGGTCCTAATGATGTAAAAGGTCTTCAAACAAGAGCAGCAGGAAAAGCTTTTGAAACGATGCTTGTAGGAGCTGGTGCTTCTATAGCTTCCATGCCTTCTTCAGCCATTTATAATGCAATGCAAACTGGAGTATTACAAGCTGCTAACACATCATCATCATCTTTTGTATCATACAGAATTTATGAGCAGGTTAAGTGTTATACTCCTGCAGGCAAAACTGCTCTATGGTTTATGTATCAACCACTTCTAATGAATAAGTCAGTGTTTGAAAGCTTAAATAAAAATCAACAAGAAGCTTTAATGGCCGGCGCAAAGAAGGCTGAAGCTTATTATTTAGCAGAAGCAAAAAAAGAAGATCAAGCTTCTGTTAATGTTTTCAAGAAAAACGGTGTCGAAATTAAAGAGATGTCAGCAGACGAATTCAATGCCTGGCGTTCAATAGCTAAAGAAACATCTTATAAGAAATTTGTCTCAGGTTATAAAGATGGGCAAAGATTGCTAGATTTAGCCTTATCTGTTAACTAATAACAAATAATGGCGGGATATATCTCGCCATTATTTTATTTCTATTAAAATTATTATGATTGATAACTATATAAAATTTTCAAAAAATCTATCTAGAATAGCCGGAGTAATTGCTGCATTTATGATTTTAACTGCCGTACTTATTACTGTAGAAATGATATGGGTTAGGTTTGTTTTAAATTATTCAACTGCATGGCAAACAGAAACTGTTATATACATGATGGTTGGCGCTACTTTAATTGGCTTATCTTATGTTCAGGTTCTAAGAGGACATGTTAATGTAGATCTTTTACCTATGTTAATTAGACCTAAATATCAGAAAATTCTAGCCTGCTTAACTAGTGTAACTAGTATAATCATTGTTTTTATCATGTTCATATATGGATTTGATTATTGGCTTGTAGCTTATGAAAAAAACTGGACATCAGATACTGTTACTGCGGTACCTTTAAAATACCCTTATTTAGCACTGCCCATTGGCTTTGGTCTTTTTTTAAATCAATTGATAGCTGATTTCATTTCTATGATAACAAATAGAGAATTGCCTTTTGATAAAGGAATTAAATAATATGGATCCTTTATCACTTGGTTTATTAGTTGCCTTTACGACCATTTTAATTTTATTCTCTGGTGTATCCGTTGCTAATGGTTTGTTAATAGTTTCGTGTCTTTTTTTATTTGTGTTTGATGGTTTTCGTTCTTTAGAGTTAATGCCTGAAATTTTTTACGGCCATCTTGATAACTTCGCTCTTTTATCTATTCCAATGTTTATAATAATGGGTGCTGCTATATCTTCGACTAGAGCTGGAGCAGATTTATATGAAGCTCTAGATAGATGGCTTACACGTGTTCCTGGTGGATTAGTAATATCTAATTTAGGAGCATGTGCTCTATTTGCAGCTATGTCTGGATCAAGTCCAGCTACTTGTGCAGCTATTGGAAAAATGGGTATTCCTGAAATGAAGAAAAGAGGTTATTCAGACGAAGTTGCATCTGGGTCAATAGCTGCGGGTGGTACCTTGGGCATATTAATACCGCCTTCAGTTACAATGATTGTGTATGGTATTTCTACTGAAACGTCAATTGGACGTTTGTTTTTGGCG
The DNA here is from genome assembly GCA_016777705.1 of Alphaproteobacteria bacterium. Lineage (GTDB taxonomy): Bacteria > Pseudomonadota > Alphaproteobacteria > Puniceispirillales > Marisalimonadaceae > Marisalimonas. The sequence continues at coordinate 5,898 of JADHQW010000056.1, forward strand.
GGAGCTATTCCAGGTCTTTTACTTGTTTTTCTTTTTATGTTGTGGTCAATTTTTTCAACATGGAAAAGTGGTAATATTGATGCTTTAAATAGAAAAAGCTTCAGTTGGAAAGAACGTTTGGAAATACTTCCTAGAGTTATTCCATTTTTTGCAATAATTTTAGGAGTGTTATATTCACTATATGGTGGTGTTGCCACTCCTTCTGAAACAGCAGCAGTTGGGGCTATTTTATGCTTAATTGTAGCTGTTGTAATTTATAAACTTTGGGCACCAAAATCATTGTGGGTGGTCTTAAGAGACTCAACAAGAGAGTCTATCATGATACTCTTTATTATTGCAGCAGCAGGAGTTTTTTCTTATATGCTTTCAAGTCTATTCATTACTCAAAGTATAGCTGAATGGATAGGGACTTTAGATGTAAATCGTTGGGTTTTGATGTTAACTATTAATATATTTTTATTAATAGCTGGTTTCTTTCTTCCTCCAGTGGCTGTGATTGTTATGGCCGCTCCAATTTTATTGCCTATAATTATTAACGCTGGTTTTGATCCTTATTGGTTTGCTGTTATACTAACAATCAACATGGAAATCGGCCTTATTTCTCCACCAGTAGGTCTTAATTTATATGTAATTAATGGAATAGCTCCTGAAATACCTCTTAACAAAATCCTTAAGGGTTCTTTGCCATTTGTAATGTGTATGGTTATTGCAATTATATTATTATGTATTTTCCCAGATATAGCTACTTGGTTACCAAACTATATTATGGGTGGTATAAAATGAGTAAAATGAAGTTTTTTCAAGAGTTGATTAATTCACTCTTTGATAAACCTATTAAAAGTAATTCGTTCAATATTTTTCAAGATAAAAGTAAATCTATTACAACAAAAGATTATATCGAAAACGTAGCTTCTGCAAAAGGAGAGGTTTCTGCCTTAGGTTACGCTGAATTGCTAATGAAACATTGTGAAGCATTAAATGATAAAGAGCTGTTGAACTTTTTTAAGTTAATTAGGGATAATTTTGAAATAACTTCTGATGAATTATCTTATGCTATAGAGAAATATCTACGTGCAAAGAACTCTGAAAACTTAGTTCAATTGATGAAAGTCGCAGAACCTAAGCGACGTGAAATCTTTAGAAGATGCAACGGAATATCAAGGGGTACTATAAGGTTAGTTAATCTTAGAAAAAGGCTATTAGGTATTATAACTAAACACCCAGAACTTAAAGCTGTAGATTATGATCTCGTTTATTTATTTAAAAATTGGTTTAATAGGGGATTCCTTATTTTAAGGCCTATAAATTGGGAAACTCCTGCTCATATATTAGAAAAAATTATAGCTTATGAAGCTGTTCACGAAATTAATTCATGGGATGAATTAAGATCACGTTTAGCTCCTAAAGATAGACGATGCTTTGCATTTTTTCATCCTGCAATGCAAGATGAACCTATCATATTTGTTGAAGTTGCACTTATGAAAGAGGTGCCTTCTAAAATTCAAGATGTCCTTCAGGAGAAAAGAAATGTCTTTGAACCAGAAGAAACAACTGTGGCAGTCTTTTATTCTATATCTAACTGTCAAAAAGGATTAGCAGGTATTTCTTTCGGTAATTTTTTAATTAAGCAAGTTGCCAATGATTTAAATCTAGAGTTTAAAAATCTCAAGAAATTTGTAACTCTATCTCCAGTACCTGGATTAAGAAAATGGATTAGTGATAAACACCCAAAATTTGCAAAGAGCATAGAAAAATTAAAGCGACCTGAACAATTTTTGAAAGTTTATGACAATATGATGGAGTATGTTGGTAAGTATTTTTTGAGCTCTGAAAGAACTGATAAGATGCCAAACGATCCAGTTGCAAGGTTTCATTTAGGTAATGGAGCATCCTTAGAGCAAATTAATTATTTAGGTGATGTATCGTCCAATGGGATAAATTTATCTGCCGGTTTAATGGTTAATTATCTTTATGATCTCGATAAAGTAGAGAAAAACCATGAATTGTATACATCAGAAAATAAAATTAATATTTCAAAAAATGCTAAAAAGGTATTATTAAAGTATACGAAAGAAACTCTCTAATTATGTTTAAAAGGAAAAAAATGACTATTTTAAAATATTTTCTTGTTTTTTTATCTATCTCTTTATTTTCTAATAATCTTTTGGCTAAAGAGACAAAATATAGTTGTAAACCTCAAAGTGCAGCTGCAGTAAGATCCAATGGTATTCAAGTTTTTAAAATTTCTGGTAAAGAAAAGCCTGTTGAAATAACCATCAAAGACGGAGAAGGTCTGAACTCGGGGCTCTTTATGGTAAATAATTCAAAATATGAAATTTTAGATTTAGGAACTGGCAAGGCATATGCTTTTGATAAGAATGAACCCTGGACACATATTCAAGATATATTTTTTTTAGATAATGATAACTTGTCATTCATTTTAGCTGCGAATGCATCTATTACGAGATATATTTGTGAAGAAAAAACAAAATAAAGCTGGATTTAAAATTTAGGCCTAAAATGTTTACACGTTCTCAATTAATGAAATTTTGTACATCTATTTTTACATCTTTTGGAATGGATGACGAAAAAGCTAATGATACATCAGATATTTTGATAGAGGCTGATATGATGGGTCATTCTACTCATGGTGTTAGACTGCTTCCATTGTATATAAAAGATATTGAAATGGGTAATATGAAAATCTCTGGTGAAGAGGATGTTTTAAAAGATCTTGGTAGCTCTATAACTATAGACGGTAAACAATTACCAGGTATATGGTTAACAAAAAAATCTTTAAAACTTGCATCAGAAAGAGCAAAAAAGCATGGTACGGCTACGGTTCTTATTAGAAACAGTCATCATAATGGAGCTTTAGCCGCGTATATGTTACCAATTGTTAAGAAAGGTTTGATTGGTATAATTAAAAGCTCTGTTCCTTCAACGGCAACAGTTGCTCCATATGGTGGAGTTAAGGCTTTACTCTCGCCAAATCCCATGGCGTTGGCTTACCCTACAAATAATAATCCTGTAATAATTGATATTAGCGCATCTATCACCACTAATAATATGATTGCTGACAAAATTTCAAAAAAAGAAATGTTTGACTTCAATTGTTTGTTAACCTCCGATGGAACGCCAACTAATGACCCTTTTGAAGTGCAAAATAAAAATGGAACTGTTATGCCAGTAGGTGGTCTTGAGTATGGGCATAAAGGTTTTGGCCTAGCACTTGGTATTGAGGCATTATCTCAAGGTTTATCGGGTTCTGGGAGAAGCAAAAAACCCAAATCAATGAATCTCTCAACTTTTGTTCAAGTTATTGACCCTGAGGCATTTTCTGGTTTAGAAGCCTTCAAAGACGAGATGACTTTTCTTTCTCAACAATGTCTAAATAACGAACCTATTGATAAGAACAAGAGAGTTAGAATGCCTGGAGAAAAAGCTTTGTCGAGAAGAGATAAGTCTGTTAAAAATGGCATATCATTGAATCAAGATGTTATAAATACCTTAGAAAAACTTGGTGAAAAATTTAAAATAAATCTGTAAATAAACTGACTTATCTACCCCGCCACTCACTCACTTCCCCTAGTATATCTATGAGTGTTGATAATTTCTCTTCGCCATAACGTTTTTGAATAGCATTATATATCAATTCTACATCTGGTGCTATTTTATTAAGTATCTCTTTACCTGAGTTCGTTAAGCTTAAGTTAACTCTTCTTCCATCTTTAGCATCGACAAATCGTGAAATATATTGGTCTTTTTCAAGCTTACCTATAATTCTTGAAAGACTTGGAGCTAATATACAAGCGTCAAAAGCGACTTGTCCTGCATCAGAGTCTCCCTTTTCGCCTAATACCCTTAATACTCTCCATTGTTGTTCAGTGAAGCCATGTTTAGCTAAAACAGGTCTAAATGAGAGCATCATTGCCTCTCTAGCTCTTAACATAGCTATCGGTAATGATTTACTAGTATCAGGATAAGATTTGTTAATTTCTTTATTCATTTAAAAGCCCCCACCTTTTTGGGCACATTAAAGAAAAGATTTAATTAATAAAGGTTTTAAAACTTAACATATTAAATATTAGCGTGTTTTAAATAAAATTTTAATATGATCAATAGTAAAGTGACTAATTTTTTGATCAAATAAGAATATTGAATAGACTAAATCATATTATATGATTTGTATTTAATAATTGAAGTTAGATAATTTTCAATATGAAATAATAATATAAACATCTTAAAAAAAATAAATTAAGGCCTTAAATCATGAAAAATATTGCAAAAGATAAAATTTTAAATAATGAACTTTGTCTTGGAGTTGGTTTAAGGCAATCAAGAACAGTAGATATAGGTAAAATCATGGCTACTTGTGATTATGATTGGTTATTTATTGATATGGAGCATAATAGCATGGATATTGACATTGCTTCCCAAATTTCTGTTGCCGCTCAGGATGCAGGAATAACTCCTATCGTCAGAGTTCCAGATTTTGCTCATCATCATGCTACAAGAGTTCTTGATTGTGGTGCAATGGGAATAGTTTTTCCACATGTTGAAAATGCAGATATTGCTAAAAAACTTGTATCCTTTTGTTTATTTCCTCCTAAAGGTCACCGTTCTATGACAGGTTCTTTGCCTCAATTAAATTTTAAATCAATGCCAATTTCAGAAGTCGCAACTACCATTAATGACAATATGCTTATTGTTGTAATGTTGGAGAGCCCTGAAGCTATTGAAAATGTTGATGAAATAGCAGCAGTTTCAGGTGTTGACGTAATACTGATAGGCACGAACGATTTATGTATGGAAATGGGGATTCCAGGAGAATACTCGAATCCTAAAATAAAAGAAGCTTATACTAAGGTTATCAAAGCTTGTGAAAAATACAATAAAACTCCTGGAATGGGAGGTGTTTATGATGAAAAATTAATGTCCGAATATATTGGAATGGGAATGAAATTCATATTGTCTGGATCTGATCTTTCATTTATGATGAAT
>JADHQW010000057.1 GCA_016777705.1 Alphaproteobacteria bacterium
CTTTAACAAATAAAACTTTAGATCAAATTGGAAATGATAAAGAATTAATTAATTTAGTTAGAGAGTTAATGAAAGAATGCCAGCTAGTAGGTGAAAAAATTGGTATAAAATTTAATGTTTCTATTGATGACAGAATTAATGGCGCTATTTCTATAATGAATCATAAACCATCAACAACACAAGATCTAAACGCAGGTAAACCTTTAGAAATAGACCCAATTATTGGGTCTATAATTGAGATAGCTAACAAATTAAATGTGGAAGTTCCAAACTTAAAAAAGATTAATTCTCAACTAAAACTTAAAGCAGAAAATTTAGGCTTATATCAAAGGTCAAAAATAATTGATAAATTAACTGGCTAAATTAAAAATTTATACTGCTAAAATTTAAAAAAGTGATTTTTTACTTAATTTTTAAGAAAGATATTCGAGAGCTTTAAGTATACCACCTTTTTTATAAGGTATTTTAGATTTCATTAAACCCATTTCAACTCCTGCTAACGTTCCAGCGAGCATTAATTCATTAAAATCACCTAAATGACCAATTCTAAATATTTTTCCAGCAACTTTTGCTAATCCTGCCCCTAAAGACATATTGTAATTATCCAAGATTATTTTTCTTAGCGCGTCTGCGTCATGACCTTCTGGAACAAGAACTGCTGTTAATGTGCTAGAATATTCTTCTGAGTTTTTACAAAGTATTTCTAGCCCCCAAGCATTCACAGCTATCCTGGTTGCTTCAGCAAATCTTTTATGTCTACTAAATACATTTTCTAAACCTTCTTCTGTAAGCATGTTAATTGCTTCATCTAATCCATATAATAAGTTTGTAGCTGGCGTATATGGAAAATGACCTTTTTTATTACTCTCTATCATTGGCTCCCAATCCCAATAAGATTTAGGTAAGTCTGAGTTTTTATAAGCCTCTAAAGCTTTTGAGCTTATGGCATTAAAAGAAAGACCTGGAGGTAATAATAAACCTTTTTGCGATCCACCAACTGTAACATCTACTTTCCATTCTTCGTGTTTGTAATCAATTGATCCTAAAGAAGATATTGTGTCTACAAATAATAAGGCTGGGTGATTTGCGCTATCCATTGCTTTTCTTATTTCACCAATTCTGCTAGTTACACCTGTTGAAGTTTCATTGTGTACAGCACAAACTGCTTTAATTTTTTTTTCTTTATCTTCTTTTAATTTTTGTTCAACAATATTTGGATCTACACCTGTTCTCCAGTCACCTTTAATAAAATCTATTTCTAATCCAAATTTTTCTGCAATATCATACCAAAGAGTTGAGAAATGACCTGTTTCAAACATTAAAATTTTAGCTCCAACGCTTAAAGTGTTAACCATTGCAGCTTCCCAGGCACCAGTACCTGAGGCTGGAAAAATTATTACAGGTTCAGAAGTTTTAAAAATTAATTTGATTCTATCTAGCACTCTTAGCCCTAATTCTGCAAAATCAGGTCCTCTATGATCAATGGTAGGATAGTCCATTGCTCTTAGAACTCTATCTGGCACATTTGTTGGTCCAGGTATCTGCAAAAAATGTTTACCTGGTCTAATAATATTTGAAATTGCCATAATGCTGTATATGCTAAAGATATTATATAATCAAATTTTTTTAAACTAACCACGATTGCTACATTCACGCACCATTATATATCTGCTCCAACAGGAAGAATTGTTGAGCCATTTGGTGATGAAAGAAATCCTTTACAAGCTCAATTATTTGAAAACCCAGCTAAAATGAGTAGTGGATGGATATATTTGAATGAAAAGCTTGATTTAGGGCTAGAAATTTTTGAAGCCGCGTTAAAAAAGTTTGGTAAATTAGTTTACAAAAAATAAATAAACCTCTATCTAACTTTAATGGGTTTAAGTGCAAGTCAAATTCAAAAAATTGGTAAAGAAATTAGTAGTAAAGTTGACGGAAAAACTTTATTCGATGAATTTTCTAGAGGAAGATATAGTACTGATGCATCTGTTTATCAGATAAAGCCAATAGGTGTAGTTTTACCAAAAGACACTAATGATGTGTTAAATCTGATGGAATATTCTCAAAAAAATTCAATCCCTTTATTAGCTAGGGGTGGTGGAAGTTCTCAATGTGGACAGACAGTGGGTGAAAGTATTGTTTTAGATTATTCAAGACATCAGAATAAAATTCTAGAAGTAAATTTAGAGGAAAAATATGTCTGGATAGAACCAGGTGTTGTATTAGATCACTTAAATGCATACCTAAAACCTCATGGATTGTGGTTTCCGGTTGATGTATCTACTAGTAGTAGAGCTACAATTGGTGGAATGTCTGCCAACAATTCATGTGGCTCAAGATCCTTATATTATGGGAATATGGTACATAATGTTTTGGCGATAGAAGCAATTTTAGATGATGGCTCTATATCTACATTTGATCACATTGATAAAAATTTTTTATCTATAAAAAATGATCAAGACAAATTATATAAAATAATAAATAAGTTTTTTGATGTAAGAAAAAACGTAAGTTCTGAATTAAATAAACATTGGCCTACAACACAAAGAAGAGTTGGTGGATATAACATAGATTTAATTGATCCAAATGGATTTAATTCCTCGCATTTACTAGTTGGATCAGAAGGAACGTTATCTTTATTTAATAAAATTAAATTAAAGCTATCTGAATTACCAAAAAATAAGATACTAGGTGTTTGTTATTTTGATAATTTTCATCAGGCTATGGAAATATCTCAAGAAATCGTAAAATTAAACCCAACATGTGTTGAGTTAATGGATCGAAATCTATTGAATTTAGCAAAAGATATTCCTATGTACGCAGAAGGAATAAAAAAATATATTAAGGGGAACCCTGCTGCTGTATTGATGGTAGAATTTATAGATACAGATCAAAAAGTTTATGAAAAAAAAATAAATGATCTGGAGTACATTGTTTTAAATCAAAATAATAAAAATCAGTTTAAATATTATTCTGATCTTAATGAGCAAAAAGAAGTTTTTGATATAAGAAAAGCTGGACTAAATATTCTAATGTCTATGAAAGGTGATAGAAAGCCAGTTGCCTTTATTGAAGATTGTGCTGTCTCGCTTGAACATTTGGCAGATTACACAGCAAGTTTAAACGAAATATTTAAAAAATATGGAACAAGTGGAATGTTCTATGCCCATGCATCTGTTGGAACCTTACACGTAAGACCTGTTTTAAATATGAAATCAGATAATGATATAAAAAATATGAAATCTATATCTGAGGAGGCATTTACAATAGTAAAAAATTATAAAGGATCACACTCTGGTGAGCATGGAGATGGTATTGTGAGATCTGAATTTCATAAAATGATGTTTGGGGAAAAAATTACAAAAGCTTTTGAGGAAATAAAAGATACATTTGACAAAAAAAATCTTTTAAATCCTGGTAAAATTGTAAGACCACTCACTTCAAACGATAGGTCTCTAATGAGATATAAGTCTGGTTATCAGGCTGAAAAAATTAATACACATTATGATTGGTCTGATTGGGGTCAATTGTCAGATGCAGTTGAAATGTGTAATAATAACGGTGCATGTAGAAATCTTGACTCAGGTGTAATGTGCCCTTCATATCGAGTAACTAAAGAGGAAAAAGACTTAGTTAGAGGTAGAGCAAACACACTTAGATTAGCATTATCAAATCAATTACCTGAGGGATCATTTGTCTCTAAAGACATGTTCGAAACAATGGAGCTGTGCGTTAGCTGTAAAGCTTGTCAAAGAGAATGTCCAATGTCTGTAGATATGGCCAAAATGAAGAGTGAATTTCTATCTCATTACTACAAAAAATTTAGTATGAGAATTAAAGATAAAGTTATATCAGAAATGCCAAAGATGATTTGGCTTTTAAAGATCATTGCTCCAATATTTAATAAAATCAAAAACCTACCTATAATTTCATCAATTATTGAAACATTTGGTTTTACAACCAAAAGAGAAATGCCAGAGGTACAAAGTCAAAATATTCTAAAGAAAATATATAATGAGCAATTGATATCTGAAAAAAAATTAATATTATTTGCAGACACTTTTAATATAAATTTTGAAAATCAAAATTTAATATATGCTATAAAAGTATTAAACAAACTAGGTTTTCAAACAATCATACCAAGTTATGATAAAGATAATTTAGATAGACCTTTATGTTGTGGAAGGACCTACATTTCTTATGGACAATTAGATAAAGCAGCAAATGAATTAAATCGATTTAATGATTATATCATAAAAAATGATTATTATAATTTACCTGTTGTTGGAATTGAGCCTTCTTGTTTGCTTACTTTCAGTGATGAATATCAAAAATTAAAAGATGTAAAAAATAGAGAAAAAATAAAAAATAAATTTTATTTATTAGAAGAATTTATATTAGAACATATTGATAATAATAATAATATTAAGATTAATAAATTTGACCAAAATGTATTAATACACGGTCATTGTCATCAAAAATCTCAAGATAGAATGAAGGGTCTTAAAAATCTTTTATCTAAATTAAAGATTAATAACAAAATGATAGAATCAAGTTGTTGTGGTATGGCTGGATCATTTGGTTATGACAGTAAACACTATGAAATATCCAAAAAAATGGCAAATTTGTCCTTGATACCTGCAGTAAACAATAGTGATGAAAAAGATTTTATTATTGCAAATGGTACTAGCTGCAGACATCAAATTTCAGATTTATCTGATAAGAAAGGTAAACATGTTTCTGAGTTGCTATTTAAAATTTTTGAAACTGTAAATTAAAGTATTACTTTTCTATTATAAAAATCTTCTATCTCTTCGTGCTTGTACCCAAAACTCAGCATAATTTCTCTTGTATGTTCACCTAAATTAGGTGCACCTTTTGATTTTTCCGTTTTACTTTTTGAAAACTTGATTGGCATACCAATAGCTTTACTTTTTCCAGCTTTTTTATTTTCTACTTCAATTATCATTTCTCTATAAATTGTTTGTGGGTCTTCAAACATTTCTGTAATAGAATTTATAGGGCCACACGGCAAACCATTATCATCAAATATTTTTAGCCATTCATCTGATGTTTTTTTTAAAAATTCAGTATTAAGTATTTCTACAAGCTGAGTAGTATTTTTTTTTCTACTCAGGTTTGATGAAAACATTTCATTTTCTTGAAGATCTTGACGATTAATAGCCTTTAATAACATTAACCATGTGTTTTGATTAGAGGCTCCCACTGTAATCCATTTATCTTTAGTTTTAAAAGCTTGATAAGGAGCAGTTAAAGGATGTGCAGATCCAAGTGGTCCAGGAGATTGTCCAGTAGCACCTGCTATAGCTGATTGCCAATAAGTATGAACTATACCAGCTTCAAATAAAGATGTATCAACTTTCTGACCTTCTCCAGTTTTTTCTCTATGAACTAATGCAGCTAAAATTCCACTTGAAGCCAGCAAACCAGCAGTAATATCTGTGATGGGTGCTCCAACTTTCATTGGGGGCCTATCTTTGCTCTCTCCAGTTATACTCATTAAACCGCTCATTCCTTGAGCAACTAAATCAAACCCTCCTTTATCAGCATAAGGACCAGTTCTACCATATCCAGATATTTCACAAAGAATTATTTTAGGATTAATCTCAGACATTATATCATAACCAATACCTAATTTTTCTAATGTGCCTTTTCTAAAATTTTCTAGAACTACATCAGAATTTTTAACCATTTCTTTAAAAATTTTTATTCCATCTTTATCTTTCAAATTTAAAGCTATTCCCTTTTTATTTCTATTCATCATCATAAATGCTGCAGCTTCTCCATTAATCTCAGGGGGAAGAAAATTTCTAGTATCATCTCCAGCAGGTGTTTTTTCTATCTTTATAACTTCAGCTCCAAGATCAGCTAATAATAATCCACAAGTTGGGCCAGCCATAATTTGAGACATTTCCAAAACACGAATACCCTTCAAAGAAGCTGTCATTTATTATTTATTTTTGAATTTAGGTTTTGTTTTATTCAAAAAGGATTTATACCCAATTTTAAAATCCTCAGTATCGTAACATTTATAACCAAGATTGTTTATTTTTTCAGTCACCTTACCGTTCTTTAAAATATTTCTAGCAAATTGCTTGTGCCATCTTGTAACTTTTGGTGCTCCTTCGCATATTAATTCTGCTGATCTATAAGCTTCTTTTTCAACATTTTTGTCATCAACTACTCTGTTAACAAGTTTTTTCTCAAATGCTTCTTCTGCACTAAACACCCTACCCTCAAATAAAATTTCCATAGCTGTTGAATAATTAGTTACTTTTAAAAGAACTTCTAATTCTTTTGCAGCCATTGTTAAACCTAATCTTTTAATTGGAATTCCAAATCTTGAACTTTTGCCACAAATTCTAATATCACAGCATCCTGCTATTTCTAATCCACCACCAACACAAATTCCTTCTATTAGGGCTACGGTTGGTATTGGACAATTAAATATTTCACCTAAAGTTCCATGTAAAAATTTGCCATAAGATTTTGCTAATTTTGATGATGATCTTTCTTTTTTAAATTCTCCTATATCATTTCCTGGCGAAAAGGATTTTTTGCCTTTGCCTCTTATAATTATGCATCTTAAGTTTTTATTTTTTGATAACTTCTTGAATATTTTTCCAAGCTCTATCCACATGGGCTTGGTCATTGCATTTAACTTTTCTGGTCTGTTTAAAATTATTTCAGTTAAATGACTGTTTATTTTATTAAGCTCAATTAATTTATACATTTAACTCCTATAAAAGTATTCAACTAGTGTCATTGGTATGGCGGGTACATAGGTCACTAAAAGCAACAATATTACTAAAACACTTATAAAGATAAGGTTTTCTCGTGTTACATCCCATATATCCTCTTTTGCTACAGAGCATGCAGTTGCTAAAACGCTTGCAACAGGAGGTGTTTGTTGTCCAATTGCTAAATTTAAAGTTACAATAATTCCAAAATGAACTGGATCTATACCCACGGCATAAACTAGAGGCATAACAATAGGAACAGTAAGAATTATTGCTGCCACAGAATGCAAAAAGAAACCAATAACTAGAAGAAAAACATTTAATATGGCCAAAACAGCATATTTATTATTTGTAAAGTTCATAATTGATCCAGCAATTTTTTGTGGAAGTTGTTCGACTGTTAAAAATTCACCTAGTAATACTGAAGCTGCTACCAACAACATTACTGATGATGTTTGAATTGCTCCTTCAGTTGCGGCTTCATAAAGTCTTTTAAAGTCTACTTCTCCATAAACTAACCCAATAACTAGTGACGCTACAACTGCCAAACCAGCTCCCTCTGTTGCTGTTACGACACCACCAAAAATACCACCCAAAATAATTACAGGTAGTAAAAATGCTAATGCTGCTTCTCTTGCGGTTTTCCTAACATTTGCAAGATTAAATGTTTCTTCAACAGGAAAATTTCTGCGCCTTGCTGTGATATATGCAGCTAACATTAAAAAAAAGCCACCAATTACACCAGGAATAATTCCAGCAACAAATAATTGTACTACTGAACTTTGTGACATCACAGCATAAACAATCATTGGTATGGAAGGTGGAATAATAATTGCTAAAGATGCTGAGGATGATGTAACAGCAGCAGCAAATGCTCCTGGATATCCCTTTTTCTTCATTGCTGGAATTAAAATTGAACCTAATGCAGCAACATCTGCAACTGCTGACCCAGAAATTTCTGCAAAAAACATTGAGGTTGCAATGTTAATCATGCTTAAACCACCCTTAATAAATCCAACAAGAGCAGAAGCAAATGCTATCAACCTTCTTGAAATACCAGCACTATTCATTATTGAACCTGCAAGAATAAACAAAGGTATTGCAATCAATGGAAATTTCATTGATCCATCAAACATAACAATTGCAGTATCGATTAGAAAACTTGTTCCAGACTTTAATACCATTGCAATTATTGTTGTTACCGCTAGACCAATAGCAATAGGAACATTTATAGATAAAATAAATAGTAATACTAAAAACATTGTTAAAATTAACATCAAATATCTCCTGTTTGTTCAATGTTAGTTGTTTGAAGAACTAAATTTTTATAATCCTCTGGAATTCTTAAAGTTTCTGATAAAATAAATAGACATGATGCAATTGGTATCACTGATTGTACAAAAATTTGAGAAACCCACTCTAAAGTCACTAATGTTTCTCCACCAATAAGTGTTAAAACTTTATACCCATAATAAGCTAACAATATCAAAAAAGCATAGATAACAAATTTGGATAATACAAAAAATATTTTTCTTAAAACTAATGGAAATGCCTTAAAAATACTAGGTACACTTATATGTGCTCCTTTTAATGATGCATATGCTGAGCCATAATACGTTAGCCAGGCAAGTTGAACTGCTGCAACTTCATCATACCAAACTAAAGCACTACCAGCAAAACGGAAAGAAACACCAAGCAATACTGTTGTTGCAAGGGCTACCATCATTATGAACAGTATAAATTTTAAAAAATTTTCGTATGAATTTATAAATTTTTTTAATGTCATATATTTTTTTAGGCCCTCAGAAAGAGGGCCTAATACAAATTAGATTAATTTGCTAAAGATGATACTTTTTCAATTAACGCACCACCAGTTGATACTTCTGATGCAAATTGATCATATATTCCTTTACTTGCTGCGATAAAAGCTCCTTTATCAGCAGTGTTTACTTTAACTCCAGCTGACTCAATTACACCTAGTAAAGATTTTTCAAGTCTAGCAGCTTCTTCGTAAACAAACTTTTGTGTGTCTTGCGCAGCTTGTTCTAAGATAGCTCTTACATCTGCAGGAAGTTTGCTCCAATGATCTTTATGTACCGCTACATAAGCAGGAGTATAAACGTGACCTGTAATAGATAGATATTTTTGCACTTCTTGAAACTTAGCACTAGCTATTTGAGCATATGGGTTTTCTTGGCCATCCATTGTTCCAGTTTTCAAAGCTGTAAAAACTTCTGAAAATGACATTGGGGTAGGATTTGCACCATATGATTGGAACATTTTGACTCTCCATTTTGACTTAGGAGTTCTTAATTTAATTCCTTTTAAGTCATCTGGTTTATCAATTGCTCTTACATTGTTTGTAATATGTCTAAAGCCATTTTCCCATACTGCTATAACTTGATAACCAGTTTTGGCTTCAAGATTTTTAAACATTCCTGGTAATACTTGGCTTTCAACTTTATTCATGTGCTTTCTATCTTTAATGATAAATGGCATATCAAAAACACCAAACTCGTCATGAATTGAAGCCATAACAGACGATGGCAACCACATATTTACTGTACCTAATTTTAGTTTTTGCATACCCTGTTTATCTTTACCAAGTTGCGACGAACCAAATACACTTACTTTACCTTTGCTGCCTAATCTCTCATTTGCAAGTTTAGCAAAATGATCAACTGATGCAGAAAATAATGAACCAGGTTTACCCACGTGTCCAAATTTTATTTCAGTTGAATTAACTGCCAAACTTAAAAAAAATGATGAAAATAAAACAACAATTATTTTATTAAATTTATTCATATTATCTCCCTCTAAGTTAATTATTCTAAGGAAAACCTATCTAAAATATGAAAAGATATCTAGTAATTAAAATGACTAATTTGATACCAGATATCTTGTTTTTATAAATATAAAAGAGTTATTGCTAAATTAATTAGGAAAATTTAATTTATAGATAGATACTCAATAAAAGATCTTATTGAAACTATAATTAAAAAAGTACCAAAAATTTTACTCAATAATTTTTTATCTATTTTATATACTGTTTTAGCACCAAGTCTTGCCATAACCATTGTTACGGGCACAAATACGATAAAACCTAATAAATTAATGTATCCAAAGCTAAAAGGAGTATTGATATTATCTATTATTTTTCCACTAATAATCATTGTTATAGTTCCACTAATAGCTATTAAAATACCTGTTGCAGCAGCTGTACCAATTGATTTTCTTATATTATAACCAATTGTTCTCATAAAAGGTACCATTAAAGATCCACCTCCAATGCCAAGAGGTACAGAAAAAAAACCAATGACAACTCCTGAAATATTTTTTACTAGTTCGGGTATTTTTTTTGGATTTTCCACCAATTGCTCTCTTAAAAAAATAAAAAATAATCCAATCATAAAAGCAAATATTGAAAAGAATAATACTAGAGCTGGTGTCTTTAAATTTACCACTAAAAAGGTTCCTAAAATTACCCCAATAAGAATAAAAATACCAAACGATTTAACCATTTTAAAGTCAACCGCATCATATTCCATATGAGTTTTAGTCGAAATTATTGAAGTTGGAATAATAATAGCCAAAGAAGTTCCAACTGCTAAATGCATTCTAGTTGCTAAATCAAAATCTAATACAGTAAATGCATAATAGAGAGCTGGAACAATTATTATTCCTCCACCAACTCCTAGCAATCCTGCAATAAATCCTGCAACGGCTGCAGCCATTGCCATAACCATTACTAAGTTAGTAATTTGAGATATATCTAATGAGCTAAACAATTATAATTTCTAAATGAACTAAATAACTATAACTTCTAATGGATTTAATTTATCGATAGTACCAACTAACTTATCCCCTTTTACAACTGGACCAACACCTGCTGGAGTACCTGTCATAATGATATCACCTGCCGTAATATCGTAAAAAGTTGAAAGGTGAGCAATCATTTTTGGTATTTTCCATATGATTTGATTTAAATCACCATCCTGTTTAACGTCTCCATTAACAGTTAATGTAATCTTTCCACTATCCATATTTCCAGATTCTTCAATTTTAGTTAAAGTTCCCATTGGTGCTGAACGCTCAAATGCTTTGCCAACTTCCCAGGGTTTTCCACC
>JADHQW010000058.1 GCA_016777705.1 Alphaproteobacteria bacterium
TCACCATGTGACTTGGGAGGTAAATTTTTATTTTGTTTTAAACTTAAATCAAGAGCTATGAAATAGAAACTAGATCCAATCCAGGCAATACCAGCAATTACATGAAACCATCTTAAAATAAGTTCTAGCCATTCATTCAATAGAAACATCATACCTTAACTGCCTCTATAAGTGCTGTAGCCAAAAGGAGATAAAAGTAATGGAACGTGAAAATGTTCAAGTTTATTAGTGATATTAAATCTAATGGGGATCTTATCTAAAAATAAACGTTTATCTAAATTAACATTTACATTTTTAAAATAATCTCCTACAAAAAATAATAACTCATACTCAATTTCTTCTAAATTCTCTTCAGTAATTAATGGTTTATCAACTCTTCCATCTTGGTTAGTTATAAAAGTTCCAACCAAGTTCTTTTCTAATTTGTTTATTTTAAATAACTCAATTTTTAAATTAAAAGCAGGTGCACCTTTACTGGTATCTAAAACGTGTGTCGTGAGGCCAGCCATAAATTTCTCTATCAAATGTTATATAAAGTATGCTTTAATAATATAAACACTTTAATATTAGGTGACAATATGTCCAACAAAACTTTTATATTTTTATCTAAAAAAATTTCGAAGACGAAAATCATAGAACTTTTAAAAAGTATATATGAACATTCTCCATGGGTACCTGAAAGGCTTTTTTCTAATGAAGTTAACGAAAATTTAAATAAAGAATATTTGCAACAAAAAATGAAATCAATAGTTGACAACGCAAGTAAAAAGGAAAAATTAGACCTAATAAAGTCCCATCCAGAGCTAGGAAACAAGTTGAAAAAGATAGATGAATTAACTGAATTCTCCAAGGAAGAACAAAAGTCTGCTGGGTTAGATCAATGTAATGAAGAAGAATTTGAAGTTTTAACTCAACTCAATAAGCAATACAGAAATCAATTTCAATTTCCATTTATCATTGCTGTTAAAGGTTTATCAAAAAATGATATAATAAATGAGATGAAAAAAAGAGTTCATAATAGTGAAGAAGAAGAATTTGAAACTGCAATGAAACAAATACATAAAATAGCAAGTCTTAGGATAAATGATTTGATTTATTAATGAATTAAATAATTTCTTAAATCAGATCTTTATAACAAAGAATAATTATATTTGGGATATACCATGTTAAAAAAATTAAAAGATGAAAAAGGTGTTATTGCTATAGCAACAACACCCTTTGATGATAATAATAAAATTGACTTTCATTCAGTCGATACGCTTGCTGATTATTACTTGGAAAGTGGTGTGTCTGGAGTTACAATATTAGGTGTTATGGGTGAATCTCATAAACTTAATATCGATGAACAAAAATCACTTATAGAGCATTATATTAAAAGGCTACAAGACAAGGTACCAGTTATTGTAGGAGTATCTAATCCTGGATTAGATAATTTGGAATTACTATCTAAATTTTCAATGCAAAAAGGGGCGTCAGGTATTATGGTATCTGGAATGAATGGTTTGAAGCATGATGATCAAATCGATTCATATTTTAATCAAGTTGTTGAACGTACTAGAGATATTCCGATTTGTCTTCAAGATTATCCGCCTACTACTAATGTCTATTTTTCTGAGAGCATAATAAATAAAATTTTAAAAGATCATCCTTCAATTGAGATGTTTAAACATGAAGAATGTCCAGGACATAACAAGTTAACAAAATTGATTGAATTTCGAGAAAAGAAGCTTAATAGAAAGTACAGTATATTTGTAGGGAATGGAGGTTTATATGTACCTCAGGAACTTCGAAGGGGTGCGGATGGTATAATGACTGGTTTTGCATTTATAGAAATGTTAGTCAACGTCTACAATTTGTTTGTAAGTAACTCTAAAGAAAATTCTGAAGATTTATTTGATATATTTTTACCTTTGATCAGGCATGAGCAGCAATTTGGCATAGGTTTAGCTTTAAGAAAATTTGTATTACAAAGAAGAGGTATCATTAAAACATCTAAAGTACGAGCGCCTGGTCCTCAACTTACAAATGATGATATAATAGAAATGAATAATTTACTAACAAGATTAGTAATAAGTCTTAAAAAGTCAGATTTTTCTTTACCAAGTGGAATTAATTAAATTATGAAAATACTTTTATATAACCCGAATACAAGTGAATCTATAACTAAAACACTTTTTGACACTGCTAAATTAGTTGTAAGTGAAGGAACAACAATAATTCCTATGACAGCTGAAAAAGGCTTCCCTTATATTTCTACTAAACCAGAAGCTCTTATTACTGGAACAACCGTGCTAGAAACTATAGCTAAATATAACTCTGAATATGACGCCATAATCATAGCTGCTTTTGGAGATCCAGGGCTTATAGCTGCGCGTGATTTATTTAATATACCTATAATAGGGCTTGGTGAAGCCGCTATGTTAAGTGCGTGTTTATTTGGTAAAAAATTCTCAATAATATCTTTTACTAATGCCATGTCTTCTTGGTACGAAGAAAGTGTTGAAATTTTAGGTTTACAATCAAGATATGCTGGTTTCAGAGCTATTGAAGGGGTTGTTTTAGCAATAGATGAAATTCAATCACTTCAAAAAGATGCGCTTATTAGTTCTGCACAAAAAGCTATTGAAGTTGATGGAGGGGATGTAATAATTTTTGCAGGGGCGCCTCTTTCAGGCTTTAAAAAAATAGTGCAATCAGAAATAAATGTTCCAATTATTGATTGTGCTGAAGCTGCTGTAAAACAGGCTGAATTAGCAATTGCAATGAATAGTAAAATAAATAGTAATAAAAAACTTCCTCCTAAAATTTCTACTGGTATCGAGACAGAGTTATCCAGTTACCTTTCTCATAAATCTTAAGAATGGGTTGAATATGAAAAGAAATTTTATTGGATATGGAGAAAACAAACCCAAGATTTCTTGGCCCAATAAAACTCATTTAGCTGTTTCTATTGTTGTTAACATAGAGGAAGGTGCAGAGCTTTCAGTTTCTTCAGGCGACAGTGAAAATGAATATGTTTATGAAAATAACAGAAAACAAATTAAAAATGGCAATCAAGATTTATGCATGGAATCTCATTTTGAGTACGGATTAAGATCTGGTATTTGGCGTATTTTTAATGTTTTAGATAAATACAAAATTAAAACAACTTTTAGTTGTTGTTCTCAGGCGTTAGAAAAATCACCATGGTTAGTTAATGAAATCTTAAAAAGAGGCCATGAAATTTCTGCCCACGGTGTTAAATGGATATCGCATGCTAACTTGAACGTAAATGAAGAAGAGAAGGTGATTAAAGAATGTTATTCCTCAATAAGCCAATTGTCAGGGAAACCTCCAATGGGGTGGCACACAAAATCTGCAACTTCTCCTAATACAAGAAATTTATTAATAAAGCATGGAGGTTTTTTATATGAATCTAATGCTTATAACGATGACATACCTTATGTCTTAGAAATAAAAAGTAAAAATATTGTAATTATCCCTTATTCCTTTGACACAAATGACATGAGGTTTGAGGGGAATGGAGGATTTGTTCATGGAGTAGATTTTTTTGACTATTGCAAAGAAACATTTGATCAATTGCTTGAAGAAACTAAAGATGGTTCCATTAAAATGATGTCTATTGGACTGCATCCAAGAATTATTGGAAGGCCTGGGAGAATTGGGGGGTTAGCTAGAATCCTAGAGTATATTACAGCTCAAAAAAAATCTTGGATTACTAGACGTATTGAAATAGCTAAATTCTGTTTACAAGAAGATGTATTTAAACAAAATTGATTAATTATCTATCACTAAAATGCTTATTTTTTTTTTCAAATTGACTATTTATTTTTTGACGGGCCTAATATTCTCATATTATTAATGAAAGGAAAATATAATGTTAAAACATACTCTAAAGAAAATGTTTTTGGTTATAGCAATGTCTGTTTTTACGTTCAATGTGCATGCTGCAGACTGGACTATGGCATCTGGGTATCCAAAAAGTAATTTTCATACACAAAATATAATGAAATTTATAGATGAAGTAAAAGCTAATACTTCAGTCAATATTAACCTTAATGAAAATGATACTCTAATAAAAATAGACGCAATTAAAACCTCATTACAAAGAGGTCAAATTCCTATTGGTGAAATTAGATTAGGTATCTATGGTAATGAAGATCCTATGTATATCCTTGCCGGACTTCCATTTATTGCCCCTGACTACTCTAGTGCATGGCTTTTAAAGGACGTGCAAATGGGTTACCTTCAAGATAAATTCGCTAAAAAAGGACTAATGATTTTATATACCTCACCTTGGCCAGGACAAGGTTTTTATACAAAGTCTCCTGTAAATAGTGTTGCAGATTTCAAAGGTAAAAAACTCAGAATATACTCTACTGCAACTCAACAAATGGGCTCCATGTTAGGCTTTAATGCTACTATTTTGCCTTTTGCTGAGATACCTCAGGCTTTTTCAACAGGTTTAATTGAAGCATTATTTACCAGTCCTCAAACCGGAATAGATATTCAAGCTTGGGATAACACAAAACATTTTACTTATGCTGGCGCTATCTTTAGTAAAAACGCTGTTGTGGTGTCAAAGAAGGCATTTAATGCTCTATCAAAAGATGACCAAAGTAATATGTTAGCTGCTGCTAAAAGCGCAGAGTTAAGAGGTTGGGAGATGAGTGCAGAAACTACTAAGAAGCAGATTGATATTTTAAAGAAAAATGGAATGTCAGCAAAAAATGCTCCTGATGAAGTAATAAGCAAAATGAAAAGTATAGGTCTTGAAATGATGAAAAATTGGAGATCAAAAGCGAGCCCTGAGGCTAATGCTGTTTTAGATCGTTACTTGTCAATGAGATAAAATTTATAATCTAAGATAAAAAGAGAGATAGTTATGAGAAAAAAATTAGATAAATTATATTTATATAGTGGCTATCTCTCTGCTTTTTTTATGATGCTAATTGCATTAACTATTGTAGCTCAAATTTTAGGACGTTTTGTAAATATTACAATAGACTCTACAGAAACAGCTGGATTTAGCCTTGCAGCTCTTACATTTTTTGGGCTTTCTTATACTTTTTATCATGGAGAACACATAAGAGTTACTTTATTTACAAGATTATTAGGAAAAAAAATAAGAAGGTATCAAGAACTATTCTCTCTATTATTTTGTATTGTAATAATTGCCTATCTTACTTATTGGTCTTGGGACTTTGTCTATTTTTCTTATATCTTTGAAGATATAAGCCCAGGTCTTCTTGCCATACCTTTTTGGATACCCAGAATATGTATGTCAATAGGAATAACAATTTTCTTAATAGCTCTAATAGATGACTTTGTTACTGTTTTACGAAACAACCTTCCTTCATATGTTAAAAATGCAAACCCAATTTTAAAAGATAACACTTAAGTGTAGGAGAAAACATGGCTACTGGGTTATCAATTTTACTATTTTTTCTGCTGTTATTCTTATTATCTATTGGGATATGGGTTGCCCCAGCACTAATAACGTTGGGTTACATTTTATTAGAATTTTTTACGCCGGCCCCTGTTGGGTCGTTGCTAGCAAGTACACTTTGGGATGCTAGTTGGAATTGGGCATTAACTGCTTTACCATTATTCATTTGGATGGGTGAAATATTATTTAGAACACGCCTTTCTTCAGAAATGTTTAAAGGACTTGCACCTATGTTATCAAATTTGCCTGGGGGTTTAATCCACGTTAATGTAGTTGGGTGTGGTATAATGGCGGCCGTTGCTGGTTCTAGCGCAGTCACATGTGCAACTATTGGAAGAATGAGTATTCCTGAATTAAAAAAAAGAAATTATGATGAGACATTAAGCATTGGTTCATTAGCTGGATCAGGTACGTTAGGCTTACTCATACCTCCATCAATAATGCTAATAGTTTATGGAGTTTTGGCTCAGGTATCAATATCTAGATTGTTCATAGCAGGGGTCCTTCCAGGTATAATGATAATAGGTATATTTATGTCATACATCATTATAAGAGCAAAATTAAACCCAAGTTTAGCGCCTAAACAAGACGTTAAGTACACATTTTTTGAAAAAATTAAAGCTGCTAGAAATTTACTACCTGTTGTTGGATTAATATTTCTTGTTCTGGGGTCGATTTATGGTGGTTATGCAACTCCAACTGAAGCCGCAACAATAGGGGTTATTGGTGCACTTTTGTTAGCTTGGTCCTCTAATTCTTTAAGTTTTAAGAGCTTTGTTGATAGCTTAATGGGTGCTGTAAAAACTTCTTGTATGATAAATTTTATAATAGTTGGAGCAGCTTTTTTGTCTCTTGCAATGGGTTATACTGGAATTCCTAAGCAATTAGGACAAATTGTAAATGATTATCAACTGTCCCAATTATCATTGCTAGCCATATTAACATTGCTTTATATATTTTTAGGATGTTTTCTTGAGGGCACATCAATGATGGTATTAACTGCTTCGGTTGTATTGCCTATGGTCCAGACAGCCGGTATTGATTTAATATGGTTTGGTATATTCACAGTTATTGTAGTTGAAATGGCTCAAATCACGCCACCCGTTGGGTTTAACTTGTTTGTGCTTCAAGGTATGACAGGAAGAGATATTTTAAAAATAACAAAGGCTGCATTACCATTTTTCTTTTTAATGTTATTAAGTATAGTTATCCTTGTAATATTTCCACAAATTGTAACTGCTCCAGTCAATTTTATGATTAGATAAATAAAGAATAAGGGCCTTAATAAATGAGATTAGCTATTGATATAGGGGGAACCTTTACAGATTTAGTTTTAGAACATGGTAATGAATTGCTTACTAAAAAAGTGCTGACTTCAATATCGGAACCTGAATTAGCTGTAATAGAAGGTGTGTCAGAGTTATTAGAAGAAAACAATATCAAAGCTTCTGACATTAAAATGATAATTCATGGGACAACTTTGGCTACAAATGCAGTTATTGAAAGAAAAGGAGCTAAAACTTGTTTTATAACAACATCAGGGTTTAGAGATGTTTTAGATATTGGTTATGAAAGCAGATTTGATCAATATGATATTCTTATAGACAAAACAATGTCTCTTGTTCCAAGAAAACATAGGTACGTAATAGACGAAAGAACAGACGTTAACGGTTCAATAATTACGTCAATTGATAAAGATCAATTCTACAATTTAATTACTAAAATTAAGAATGAAAACTTTGAAAGTATTGCTGTTGGCTTTTTACATTCTTATGCTAATCCAGAAAATGAGAAAATTTTAAAAGCTTTTTTAACTAACGAATTACCAGATGTTGAAGTGAGTGTTTCATCTGATGTTTGCCCTGAGATAAGAGAGTATGAACGATTTACGACTACAGTTGTGAATGCATATATAAAACCATTAATGTCTAATTATTTAAAAAAATTAGATCAAAAACTTCTCAATTCTGGATTTAACTGTCCACTTCTTTTAATGACGTCAGGAGGCACTTTAACAAACATATCGAGTGCGTGTAATAACCCAGTAAGGTTGGTAGAGTCAGGCCCTGCAGGGGGTGCAATTTTAGCAACCTCAATTGCAGAAGATATGAATTTAAGTAAGGTAATATCGTTTGATATGGGCGGAACAACAGCAAAAATCACAATAATTGAAAATAAAAAAGCCATTAAGGCACGAGAATTTGAAGTAGATAGAAAAGCCAGGTTTAAAAAGGGTAGTGGCTATCCTCTTAGAATACCTGTGATAGAAATGGTTGAAATTGGTGCAGGTGGTGGATCAATAGCAAGAGTTAATAAACTAGAGCAAATTATTACAGGTCCTGATAGTGCTGGTTCTTTCCCTGGTCCTGCTTGTTATTCAAATGGTGGTTCAATGCCAACTATTACTGATGCAGACCTTGTTATAGGTAAAATTGATCCCAATAACTTTGCAGGAGGAAAAATTAAATTATCTAAACAACTTGCGGATAAAGCAATTACTGAAAATATACTAAAGTTTGTTAATATTGATACTAATATTGCAGCTTTAGCAATATCTGAGATTGTTGATGAAACTATGTCAAATGCGGCAAGAATTCATACAGTTGAACAAGGACACGAAACTTCTAATAGAACATTAATAGCATTTGGCGGAGCCGCTCCTCTTCATATTGCTAGAGTTGCAGAAAAACTTAGAGTTTCCAATGTAATTATACCTACAAATGCTAGTGTGGGATCAGCGGTAGGTTTCTTAAAAGCACCTGTGGGATATGAAGTTGTTAAGAGTTTAAGAATGCTTCTTAATGGGTTTGAGGATGACAAAGTAAATGATTTGTTAGAAAAAATGAAAAATGAGGCTCAAAGTATCATTCAATCTGACACAAGTTCTATCAAATTTGTTGAAGAGAGGTTTGCTTTTATGAGATATGCTGGACAAGGACATGAGATCAAAGTTCAAGTTGATAATAATTTATTAACACAGTCTGATATTAGCAAAATAAAAACATCATTTGAAAAAAAATATGAGAAGCTATATTCAAGAATACTTCCAAATGCTGATATAGAAATATTAACATGGTCTTTATCGCTATCAATCAAAAATGAAAAAATAAATTCTTTTCAGAAACTTAATTCTTATAAAAAAATAAAAGAACAATCTTTAGTTGATATAGTTGATTATGACAGTAGTAAAAAAATTAAAGTTCCTTATTTTGAAAGAGATTCTTTAAAGCCTGGTGATATTATTGAAGGTCAATGCATCATTTCTGAAGAGCAAACGACAATAGTTGTATCAAAAAAATTTAATACAAAAGTTTTATCTAATAATTTTTTACAAATGGAATATACAAATGATGAGTGATAAAAATATTACTGAGGATAAAAAAAATATTCAAAATCAAGTAATGTGGAACCGACTTCTATCCGTGGTTGAAGAACAAGGTCAAACTCTTATTAGAACCGCTTTTAGCCCAATTGTTAGAGAATGTGGAGATATCTCTGCAGGTATTTTTGACTTAGATGGAAGGATGATGGCTCAAGCCATAACTGGAACACCTGGCCATGTCAATTCAATGGCAGAATCGGTTAAACACTTTATTAATCATTTTCCTTTAAATACTATGAGTGAAGGCGATATTTTTATTACAAATGATCCATGGATGGGTACAGGTCATTTAAATGACTTTGTCATTACAACACCTTGTTTTAAAAATAATAAAATAGTTGGTCTTTTTTCTTGTACTTCACACCTTACTGACATAGGTGGATTAGGTGTTGGCCCTGATGCTACTGATGTTCACATGGAAGGTTTATATATTCCAATGTTAAAATTGGCTGATAAAGGAGTTATGAATACAACTCTTCTTGAATTAATTAGACAAAATACAAGGCAACCAATTGAAACTGAGGGCGATGTATATTCATTAGCTGCATGTAATGATATTGGCTGTAAAAGATTAGTAGAAATGATGAATGATTTTAATATTAATGATTTAAAAGATTTGTCAGATTTTATTTATAATAAATCTCTAAGAGCAGTAGAAAACGAAATACAAAAAATACCTAATGGCGAATATAAAAATTCTATGATGATAGATGGATTTGAAAATGATATAAAATTAGAAGCAACTCTTATTGTTGCAGAAAAGTCCATCTCGGTAGATTTTTCTGGAACATCTAAAAAATCAAAATTTGGTATAAATGTACCTCTTTCATATACTAAAGCCTATACATGTTTTGGTTTAAGCTGTCTGTTAAGTGCAGAAATACCTAATAACGCAGGATCTTTGTTTCCTTTTGAAATTGATGCACCACTAGGGTCAATTTTAAATGCACCTTACCCTTCAGCAGTTTGTGCAAGGCATATTATTGGACAAATGCTTCCTGATGTTGTTTTTGGCTGTTTAGAAAAAGCAATACCAAATAAAGTGCCAGCTGAAGGAGCGTCTTGTCTGTGGAATATTACCTTCAGAGGTAAAACTGATAGAGGTGCAAATAATAACTCTTTGTTTGCAGTAACTGCAGTAGTTAACGGTGGAACAGGTGCTAGGCCAAGTAAAGATGGTTTGTCGGCAACAGCTTATCCTTCAGGTGTAAGAGGGACACCTGTAGAAATTAATGAAGCTGTTGCGCCATTATTATTTTTAAAAAAAGAATATAATCCGGGTAGTGGTGGTAAAGGAAAATATAATGGGGGTATGGGTCAAGTAATTGAAATCAAATCAGCTATCCATGAAGATATGGATCTTCTAGCATCTTTTGACAGAATTAAATTCCCTGCTAGAGGTAGAATGAATGGAGAAAACGGGAAAGCAGGGCATGTGTCAATTAAAAATAAAGGTAAATTAAATGGTAAGGGCACACAAGTTATTAAAGCAGGTGACATAATAGAAATTTTCACTCCTGGTGGAGCTGGGTTTGGTAATTATTCTGAAAGAAATGAAGATTTAATTAAAATAGATAAAGAAAATGAGTTGCTCTAATTATTTTTTTAAATTTTAATGCTATTACTTCTTGTTAAAGGCTTTGTAAATTTTTTAATTTTAAGGCCTTGTTTTGATAGATTTTCTACAAGAGCAGCAGCAGCAGTTACACCTTCAATTATAGGAATATTAAATCTATCACTAAATATTTTTGTTAAATTTAAAATTCCAGGGCTAGTTATTATAATTGCTTCTGGATTATCCTCAACAATTGTTCTATTAACCTCATATTCTAATTTTTTTATATTAGACTTAGACATTGTTTCCATATCTAATATGGGCACTTCTATAGATCTCAATGAAACACATTTATGATCTAGATCATATTTAATCAAATTATTCTTTATAGCTTCGTGAGATACAGATAAGTTTGTGATAATTGAAAACTTATTAGCAATAATATTAGCAGTGT